>NZ_BAAAOS010000065.1:0-7399 GCF_039530625.1 Kribbella sancticallisti
CCCAGACCGCCAAATCACCGACTCAACCGAACATCACGAACTCCGGCTGTAGTACTAGGCGCATCTTCAGCGAGGGCATAGAGACCTCATGGGTACGCATCAGAGGACACGAGTTGACAACGTATCCACAACGGCCTCTGGCGTAACACCTGAGGCACCTCTACGCTCCAGACCACTTACTTCGCAATGGGGGGACCATGGACGAAGCTGGCAGCATACCGATGACTCGCGCCCGGTTGTATGTACTCCTCGGTGCATTTGAGCGAGATATACGCACAATCTTGGCCCGCTACGTTCTATCTGAGATGGATGAGGTTGAAGCGCTAGGAAACTTGTATGAGAAGGCGTTTCAGCGGCGCTCGGACGACGAAGCGGCATCAGATGGTGTTCCGCTTACGGACTATCTTGATCTCCGGGAAGCTTACGATCTGTTAAATAAGCATCGTGGACACCTTCCAGCGGAACTTGGCCAAGAGGTTCGCGAATTGACAGTCCAGTTGGACCGTCTAGTCGGTGTTCGAAACCGTGTCATGCACTCCCGCCCTCTATTGGTCGGAGACAGCGACACGGCACCGATCTTGTTGGGGCAGTAGCGAACGCGCTGGTGGACTGAGTTGCGGCGTACGTTGGCCCAAATGGACGCTGATCCTTCCTGGGAGCCGCTTGTTGAGCTTCCAGAGCAGGTATCTTTCGCGGTGCACAACCTCCCGTCCCCAGAGTATGATGAAACTGGTTTGGTTGGAAGATCGACCGAAGTTCAGCAACTGATAGAACTCCTGAATCGGCGGCGAGAGCCTGTTATCACCATTACTGGAGAAGGTGGAATTGGCAAGACTGCGCTTGCGATCCAGGTTGCGTCAGAGCTCGCCGATGATCCTGCGCGACCATTTGAAGCGATCCTCTGGACTTCGTTGAAGAATGAGAAACTCACTGCAAATGGGATCCGGGATATCGCTGGAGCGGCGCAAGACCTTACTGGTGCAATCGTACCTCTGGGTCAAGCGCTGGATACCGGATTCGATGGATCATTAAATGATCTAGCGGATGCTTTGCAAGACCTCCGAGTTTTGGTGGTATTCGACAATCTGGAAACTATTGGCGGTCTGGATTTCTCAACGCTCTACGAGGCGTTGCCTGATTCCGTCACGTACCTTATCACCAGCCGGGTTGGGATTGGTGAGTATGAGCGGAGGTATCCCTTAGGCAAGTTGCAGAAGGTCGATAGCCTGCGATTACTCAATGACTTTATAAGAGCTCGGCGAGTTGACAGTCTCCGCAAGCTATCTAGTGGAACAAGAGCAGAGATCGTCGACAGGCTTCGCCATAGTCCTCTGGTTATTAGATGGTTCGTTCTGGCTGTTGAGGCTGGGCAAGAGCCTGTGGCACTAATTCGCGACCAGCGCGAGGTTCTCGAGTTCTGCGTCCGTTCGGTCTATGAATCGCTCACAAAGCCTGCATTCGACGTCTTGGCGGCATTATCTGTACTAGGGCGGCCGGTGACGTCGGATGAGTTGGTGCTGCTGCTTGAGAAACGGATCGACGAAGTAAACGCCGGCCTGCAGGAGTTGATTCGAGGGTCCCTGGTTCGCAGGGAGAGTACGGGGATTCCAGGCGATCTAACTTTGTTAGTCACGTTGACCGAAACCGCAAGCGCTTTTTTTGCGAGAGGTGTTACTCTAGATCCGGACTTGAGTCAGCGAATAATGCGGCGAGATACTGAGTATCGCATCATTGAGGAGCGGCGTTCGGTTGAGGCTGCCGCGAGATCGCTGGCGCCGATCGTAGTACGGGTGCGTGGACCTCAAGATGTGCCCACTGCGCAGATACTCCGCAACGCCCTGCTTGTATCCCAGAGTAGAGATTTCGAAGCCGCACTGGCAGAGATCGATCGAGCGCGGAAGCTGAATCCGGATTTTTGGGAGGTGGATCGCGTTGATGGCTTCGTTCGAGCGGCTGGTGGTGAGTACGCAAGTGCAACTGTCGCCTATAGGTCTGCCCACGCTAAGGCCGATGAAGAGGGCAAAGCAGTCGTCAGTTACTTCCTAGCTGGCCACCTGTCCCGCAATCTGCGGGACGTGGAGTCGGCGATCGTCTACGCAAAAGAAGCTCATCGAGTGTTGGATGTCGCGGACACGGCCGTGGCGCTGGGGAATTATCTAGTATGGACTCGCCACTTTGAGGCCGGAATTCAGCTCATTGAACCTGTCGTTAAAGATGCCGAGGGGAAACTCAAGCTGATTGCGCTCAGCAGCCTGTCCCAGGCTTACAGGAGGTGGGCATCCTACGCGGCGGATGAGGAAAAGAATCCCGCACTCCAGTACCAGCGCGGACGCCGTGGTCTCGACATTGCGCTAGCCGCGATCGAGGCTGGTGTCATTGACACTCGTTTGCGTGATGAGGCCTGTGAGTGCGCTACACAGGCAATCCTAGGTGCCGCCGGCTGTCTAGCTGCATCGCTATCCCTTGCCGGTCTTGGCGAATGGCTCGATCGCTTCGCGACCGTTCTTGTTCGCTTGGCAGGCGCCAGGCGGTGGCCGCAGCTGTTCGTCGCCATTACCCAGCTGTATAGAAAGCGTGGCGCCCCAGTAGCTGCCGGAAGGCTTCGAAATCTGGCTCACGAGTTGGATGAGAGTGGCGATCCTGAGAGGGCTGGCGTCGTTGCGGCCGGTGCGGTGGTTGGTGAGGTGGTATCAATGCAACCGGCCTACGGATTTATCAGGCATCCACGCTTCCCCAGTAATCTCTTTTTCCATAGAGATGACCTGCTCGATTCGGGTTCGATGGAAGAACTTCGGGTCGGTACGTTGGTCCGTTTCTCTGTGGTTGATACCGAACGAGGTCCCCGTGCCACGAACGTTGCCAAGGCCCATTGAGATCTTCCCAGGGCCCCGGCAAAGTCGTCGATCAGCAGTTGTTCGAGGGTCTGGAGTGGTCGGTGAGGTCTTCGGGCGTTGCGTCGTAGGCCGGTGGCGATGTTGCTGGCTGGGCCCAGCCACCGGGCTGGTCTTCGAAGGCGTCGGCGTCCAGGGCTGCAGCGTCCGGCGGATCGTGGACTCACACGGGGACCGCATCGGCGATGATGCCACGACGGGCATGGTCCCTCTCGTGATCCGGCAGTGTGAGAACCGCCATGACTAACACCGAAGCCGTCCCCGCCCCGCAACCCGCTCACACCCGTGCGTCACCGACCCCGCAACCCCTTCAACACGAATTTGCCGACCCCCTGATGCTCTGCCCACGGCCGGCAGAGTAACCAGAATCTTGACGCTGTTCAACTATTGATTACCATCGGATCGCTGTGCATAATCATCTCACAATCATTTCAGTATCTTAACAGCCTCGTATTGCATCCAAGAGGTTCTCGCGGAAGGAACTGCATTCATGCACTCATGGTCGAAGTTGGCCGTTCTTGTAATGCTGTTGTCCAGTTTTGCGCTAGCCGCATCGCCGGCGAATGCGGTCGTACCGCGCGAAAATTGCGTAACGATGGTGGAGAAGACAGAATCCAGAGAAAAGATTCTGTCCGCGCGGGAGGTGTGCGGCACGAAAGAAGATTTGAGTAAGATTACTAGCGAACAGTCACTTCTGGTGACTTGGTATGAGCATGCGAACTTCCAAGGCAGGAGTAACCCCGTCTACGGTGACTTCGGCCCCTGCGACTGGGAAGGGTACACGATACCGGTCATTGGAATGTGGTCGGCAATGATTAGCTCCTACGACCTATATGGGACGTGCAACTGGGCAACGTACTGGGACCCAGATGGCAACAATTCCGGAAGCCGAGGTGGAGACCAATGGTACGTGGGTGACTTTTTCAATGACCGCATCTGGAAGATGAAAGTTTGGTACTCATGGCCGTAACCATTCAGCCCGGATCCACCGATCGGTGAATGGTCGGCTGGTTGAATGGGGACGCGGGTGCCCTCTGACCTGGGACGATGGTCTTGCTGAGGGACCGTCGTGACCGAGCCTGGGGTGCACCCGCGAGATGCAATCTTCTCATGCCGCTGCGGCGGTCGATATCGCGTTTGATGATCCGAATCTGATCGCGGATGCGGGGCTGGTCCCGGTTGTCGCGCTGGCGGAGCGGTTCGATCTGGCGGGCCTGGTCGGTGACCGGGTGAAGATCGTGGGCGCAGCGAACAGTGGCGGGGCGAACGCGGGCGCGAAGGTGATGTCGCTGCTGGGCGGGATGATCGCTGGCGCGGACTGCATCGAGGACATCGACCGGCTGCGCCATGCGGGCATGGCGGTGGCTTTCGACGGGGTGCGGGCGCCCTCGACGCTGGGCACGTTCCTGCGCTCATTCACCCACGGCCATGTCCGCCAGTTGCACGGTGTGCACCGCCATTTCCTGGTCGATCTCGCCGGAGCCGTGCCGTTGCTGCCCGGAGCGGATGTGCTCGCGTTCGTGGACGTCGACTCGACTCACCGGCAGGTCTACGGATATTCCAAGCAGGGCGCAGCGGTGGGCCGGTTGAAGGGACAGAAGACCCTGCACCCGCTGCTCGCGACGATCAGCACACCGCTGGCCAGGCCGGTCGTGGCCGGGATCCGGCTGCGCAAGGGAAAGGCCGCGGACGTGCGCGGCGCCGCCCGGTTCGTCGCCGAGGCACTGGCCACCGCGAAAGCATCCGGAGCCACCGGCACGATCATCTTGCGGGCGGACTCGAAGTTCTACACCGCCGACGTCGTCGCGGCCGCGCGGCGGGCCGGCGCGCACGTGTCGCTGACCACGGGGTCGAACCCGTCGGTGGACGCCGCGATCGCCGCATTCGAAGGTGAATGGACCCCGATCCACTACCCGGACGCGTTCGTCGATCCCGACACCGGCGAACTGGTCTCCGACGCCGAGGTCGCCGAGATGCCCTACGTCGCGTTCTCCTCGCGCCCCAAGCGGTTGCAGGTGCCAGGCCGGTTGATCGTGCGGCGCGTCAAACGCCTCAGCACAACCAGCGGACAAGGCGAACTGTTCGACGTCTACCGCCACCACGCCGTATTCACCACCAGCCCTCACACGATGCTGCAGGCCGAGACCCAGCACCGCGGCCACGCCGTGATCGAACAGGTCATCGCCGACGCCAAGGCCGCCGCGCTGGCACACCTACCGTCCGGGTCGTCCCAGGCCAACGCCGCCTGGGCCACCCTCTGGGCGATCGCGCACAACCTCTCCCGCGCCGCCGGCGTCCTCGCCTCACCCTTCCACGCCCGAGCCACCACCGCGACAATCCGCGCGCACCTGATCAACGTCCCCGCCCGACTCGCCCGCACAGCACGCCGCCTGAAACTCCACCTCCCCCAGCACTGGCCCTGGCAACACGCCCTCGACAACCTCCACACAGCCCTCCACCGCCGACCACCACGAACAGCCTGACCCCCCGCCCACCGCCCCGACCAGGGCCCGACCGGACAACCACCGTGGAAAAGCCGAACAGATCGGCGGATCAACCACGCCCAGGAACCACCAGAACCAGATGAAACTCAACAAATCAGGAAAAAACGACCACCGGAAGCCGATCGGTGGATCCGGGTTCAGGTTCCGGCCGCACCAGCGGGTTTGTGGAGCCCGAATGATTGATCGCACCCCAGATCAGGGGGCAGGGCCTCGGCAAAGTCGGCCGCTTGGGCGCGTGACCTGGGCGTTTGCTGATTGCTGACCCTGGCGTTGCAGTATCGATGTGATCGCGGGGGTCGACACGCGTCGTAGATGTAGAGAAGTGCCTTACCTGCAAGGGATTCTGGGTGTGTCTAAGACGCAGAATGGTCCAAGCGGGAAGGCACCTCTTCAGTGCAGAATACAACGACGCGTCCGGTGGTCACGGTGACGGCCGATGGGCGGGGTGTCGCCTCGCATGCCGGGTCGCGGCTGCTCGCGGATCTGGCCGATGTGACCGGTGTGCCGCAGACCTTCGGTGAGGCGCTGGGCGGGCTGCGTCAGCGCCGCTCGGTGCATGATCCGGGCCGGGTGCTGGCCGATGTCGCGGTGATGCTGGCCGATGGTGGCGAGGCGATCTCGGACCTGGCGGTGCTGCGAGACCAACCGGAACTGTTCGGCACGGTCGCCTCGACCGCCACGGCGTGGCGGGTCCTGGACAGTGTCGACGAGATCGTGCTCGCCCGGTTGCGGCAAGCGCGTGCGGTCGTTCGGGAGCGTGCCTGGCTGGCTCGGACAGAACTCGGGCGGATGTTGCCGGCATCGAGGGCGGGTGGGCGGCTGCTGCCGGGCCTGGTCATCGATATCGACGCCAGCCTGGTCACCTGTCACAGCGAGAAAGAATCGGCTGCTGGCACATTCAAAGGCGGGTTTGGGTATCACCCAGTGCTGGCGTTCCTGGACAACACCGGTGAAGCGCTGGCCGGGCTGCTGCGTCCGGGCAACGCGGGCAGTAACACCGCGGCCGACCACGTCACCGTGACCGATCTGGCGCTGGCCCAGATCCCCGACGCCGAACGCCACGGCCGCCCGATCCTGATCCGGGCCGATGGTGCAGGCGCCACCAGGGACTGGCTGGCGCACCTGCGCGGCCTGCGGGAAGCCCGCGGCCTGGACGTGGAGTTCTCGGTCGGGTTCACCATGACCCGGGCGGTCCAGGCCGCGATCGACGCACTCCCCAAAGCTGCGTTGGACGCCGGCGATCGCGACCGACGGGTCGGTGCGTGACGACGCCGACGTCGCCGAGATCACCGGTCTCCTGGACGGCCTGACCGCCGCCGGTTGGCCAGCCGGTATGCGGATCATCGTGCGCCGTGAACGGCCTCATCCCGGCGCCCAGCTGTCGCTGTTCGACCAGCGCGACGGGCTGCGCTACCAGGCCTTCGCCACCGACACACCCCGAGGCCAACTCGCACACCTCGAAGCCAGACACCGCGCCCACGCCCGGGTTGAGGACCGGATCCGCTGCGGGAAGGACACCGGCATCGGCCGGTTCCCGTCCCGGCTGTTCGCGCTCAACGCGGCATGGCTGGAACTCGCGCTGACCGCGATCGATCTGATCGCCTGGACCCAGCACCTGCTGCTCGACGGTGACCTGGCCACCTGTGAACCCAAAGCGCTGCGCTACCGGCTTCTGCACACCGCCGCCCGCATCACCCGAGGCCAACGCCGCACCTATATCCGGCTGGCTGAGCACTGGACCTGGGCCCGCGATCTCGCGGCCGCGTTCGCCCGTCTCGGACTGATCCCGCACCCGCTACACACCTGAACACCCACACCCCTGACCACCCACGACCGAAGGGACAACGGAACAGCCGGCAAGCCGGCCGATCCCTCACGCCCAACAACCCTCACAATCCCCAGCCCGATCCGCGCCCACAATCAACGGCTTACTGAAAGGCCGGGGCTGACGCGGTGTGGCGTGTGTGACGGGTGTGGTCCATGGGACTTGGATGTCGGTGTCTA
>NZ_BAAAOS010000066.1:0-97816 GCF_039530625.1 Kribbella sancticallisti
GTTCACAGCGCCGACGAAGTCGGCTCCTTCACCGGCCGCAGGCCGGCCGGGATCATGTCTGTAAGGGAGAGCGGCCCGCCGTCGTCAGCCCAGCGTTGAATCTCCGATCGGGCCACGGATCTACAACCCCACGTGCACCTACCAGCTGACGTGACCACCACGCGGCAGCTCGGAGCTGAGGGGCTCAATGCCCCGAAGATCCGAAACCGCGCGGTCGAGAGGGCTCGATGCCCCTCTCGGCCGCGGTACCGCCGCGCGATCTCGCCTCAGCGAACGGGATCGGCGGTGGTTGGTCGACGGCGTACCGCAAGGGCCGGGGACACTTCGGATGCCCCGGCCCTCGTGGCTACCTACTTCGCGGCGGCTGCTGCCAGCTGCATCGCTTCGACTCCCTGCGACTCGACCTCGGCGGCGACGTCGGCGTTGGTGATCGTCTGCGCGTACGACGTCACGGCCTGCATCACACCGCCGGCGGTGGTCTGCCCACCCTTGATGAAGTGATCGAGGATGCCCTCGATCTGCTCCTCCGAGAAGGCGAGCTTCTTCCCGACCGCCCGTACGACCTTGTCCGCTCCGCTGACCGGAGCGCCGGCGGTGACCTCCAGGCGCGCGATGGTCCGGTTGACGTAGTCGACGTTGAGGAAGGTGCGAACCGCGTCGCGCGCCTTGATCCGCATCAGCTCAATCTCCTTCTCTCGGGCCTCGTCGGACCAGTCGATGACTCCCTCCGCCATCCGGCTGCCAAGGTGGATGGCCTTCACGACATCCATGTTGATCGTCATCCCGTTGTCGCAGACCTGAACAACGAGCTGCGGAGTGATCGTCGAGGCACCGGCGCCCACCTCGCTGTTGGACACCAGGATCCCTGCGAAGACAGTCGGGTTCTCATCACCGGTTTTCCCGGTGAACGGGCTGCGGTAGTCCTTCAGGAGCTGAGGCGCGTAGGCCTGGATGCCCTCGGCCTGGATCCGCACATACATGCGGGACTCGGTCAGGTCGCAGCCACGAACCTCGATCGGCACGCCTGCTTCCTTGATGCCGTCGAGGGTTGCGAAGAGAGCATCGAGGTTGTCGAACCGCTTGTACTTGTCCGAAAGCAGCGCTCGGCCCAGACCAGGGCCTTCCTCACCTCGGAATGTCCGCATAAAGAACGACCTGTCATCGCCCGGCACCGCCTCACGGATCAGCTCGGCCCGGCCATCGCGCTGCCGAACCTTCGCCTTGCGCCCATGCAACCAGCCGTTCACGTTGGCATCGAACAGATCCGGGCGGGTCCGGTGCATACGCTTCAGGTAACCGACCGGCACGTCGAGCTTGCTGGCCAAACCGGACAGGAAGGTGTGGGTCGGGCGGTACTCGCCGTCGATCTGGGTCACACCGTCTTCAGACAGCTTCGCTTCAACGCCCTTGACGACGATCACGCCCTCCTCGGCGCGGATGGTTGCCGCCGGAGCGACAAAGTCCGCCTTCTGCACCTGCTGACGCTGCAGCATCGCCGTAAGAGTCTTCAGATCCTGGTTGCGCAGGGTGGTCTCGTCAGCGCTGGGGGCGGTCTGCTCGATAGTCATGGATTGCAAGCTCCGATCTGCCAGCAGCGGGGCCGTCAGCCTTCGGCCGACCGTTGTTCGCCCCCTCCTGGCGACGGAACTTCGGACCTGTAAGCGACTGCGGAACAGCCTCCAGCTGCGCGCGTGGGCGGAGCGCAGCGAAGAACACGCGCCTGGGCAGCTGGAGGTTGTGGAGCAGGCGTGTCGGGTCAGAATGGAGTGCCAGGAGGGGGAGAACAAACGCTGTTCACAGCGCCGACGAAGTCGGCTCCTTCACCGGCCGCAGGCCGGCCGGGATCATGTCCGTAAGCTGCCGCCGACCAGCCGACCCGAACCCCCCGCAGATGAAGAGTTACTTGCTGTACTGCTGACGCAGAGATCGAGCAGCCACCAGAGGGTCGTCGGCCGGGTTACCGCCGGCCGTGCCCGTCGACCTCACCGGTCACCGCCAGCGGTGACCGCGGGGTGACCGGCGCGAAGCTCGCGCAGGTCCGGAATGTGGTTGTAGAGGGTGCCGGGGCTGACGCCGAGCAGTTTCGCGATTGAGGTGATCGAGTGGGCAGGGTTGGGCAGCAGGTCGCGGGCAGCGGCGATGATGTCGGCGTTGACCACCGTCGGCCGACCGCCGACGCGGCCGCGGGCCCGGGCGGCGGCAAGGCCTTCATGGGTGCCGGCCACGATCAGCTCGCGGATGAACTCTGCGAGCGCGGCGAAGACATGGAAAATCAGCCGGCCGCCGGGGGTGGTGGTGTCGAGGTTCTCGTGCAGCGAGGTGAACCCGACGCCACGGCTTCGCAGGTCGGCCACGGTGGTGATGAGTTCCTGCAGCGACCGCGAGAGCCGGTCGAGCGCCGGTACGACGAGGGTGTCGCCGGGCTGCATGAACTCCAGCGCGGCGGCCAGCTCGGGGCGGTCGGCGTCGCGCCCGGACTTCTTCTCGGCGAAGATCCGCCGACATCCGGCTGCGGTCAGGGCGTCGAGCTGTCGCTCGAGCTTCTGCCCACCGGTGGACACTCGGGCGTAGCCGATTCGGATCTCGGTCAGGACGACCGGCTCGGCGACCAGAAGCTCACCGCGCTGATCGAGCCGGTCGGGTACGGGGCCGGGTCGCTTCGACATGCCTCGATGTTGTCAGAAAACGGTGGTGGGTCAGTTATTGAACACACCTGTTTTTGAAGGGGTTTTTGAAGGACCAGGCGGGCTCACCGCGACCTGGTGCTCCAGGTCTTCAATAAACGAAGGTTTTTTGAAGCCAACCGGCCAGGAGTTAGTCCTTCCCGGCTCACCGGAGCCGGAAAACCCGTTGCCGGTGCGACCTGCAGGGACGTGTCTGCGAGCCTCGCTCACCGGAACCGGGAAACCCGGCTTCGGTCACTGATGATGGGAGCAAGCACGAACACGCTGATCGATCGCCAGGAGACGCCCGATGCCGACTACGCTCTCTGGGCTGCTGCTGTTCGTCGTCTTGCTGCTGCCCGGGTTCGCGTACCAGGTAGGCAAGGAGCGCAGAGGGGCCGAGCGGGCCATTTCGGTGCTGCGGGAGACCGCCGCCGTTGTGGCCGCAAGCGTCGCTAGCGAGATTTTCGTGGTCGCTGCCATGTCGTGGCTGTGGTCGCGGCACATCGATTTCGGGCGGCTGGTCAGGGAACCGGGCAAGTATTGGCTAGACGACCCAGCGACCTTCGCGGGGTGGGGGATTGGGCTGTTGGCCGGTGCATGCGTACTGGCCTATCTAGTCACGCTGTTACGTGGGTGGGAGGTCCCTGGCTGGGGGCACCTGGTCGCAAAGGGCCTCAAGCGGGTTCGGATCAAGAAGCGCCGGCCGATCTTCGCCGCTGTGCGTTGGGTGTGGCGGCAGCTCACCTACGTACACCCGTCGACGCTGTCGGCCTGGGGCACGGTGTTCCGGGAGGCCAAGCGCTCAGAAGTCCAACTGGACATCACGCTCACCAACGGGGCCTACATCCGCGGCATGCTCATGAGCCACAGCACGGTCGGCGCGGACACGCCTGACCGGGACCTCATTCTTGGACCGCCGATCAAGTACCGAAATCCAGGGAGCAAGAACACGCACGACTACCCTGCCGGTGCTGTGGTCGTCTCAGCGCGGCAGATCGCCGTCATGTTCGTGACGCGGGAGGACAGCTAGAAGTGCGGCTGGCTGCGGGCCGTGGGGGTTGGTCAGTCGGCCGGCAGTTCTGGGGGGAGCGGCATCGGCGGGAGAACGAGCTTGTCGGAATCCTGCCCGGGCCGCGGCGCGTCGCCAGCGGGCAGGACCTGCTGTCCCTTCTCCTCGGTCCCCTTGAGCGGCCCCAACAACTTCTGGCCGTGCTTCAAGCTGTCGTCACTGCTGTCGACCATGTTGATCCTGTCGGTCACTTCGGTCCCTTCATCAAACTGGCCGGGCCGCTCTCCCCGGCCGGGAGGTCGTTCACCGCGTACAGACTGTTCTGACGGTAGCTCCTGCCCCCGACAAATCCTGGCCTATCGGTCAGCCGGCCGGGTGCCGTCTACTCCCGGGCACGATCGGCGCACCGGTCGACCGCCGTCGTATGCCAGCTGCGTCCAAGACGTTCGCGATTTCGCGCCAGGCCCTGTCGGTGAGTTCGCCGATCTCGCGCAGCGAGAGGCCTTCGTCGTACTTCGCGACCACGAACGCCGTTAGCTCGGCGGCACGTCCTGGTGGCAGCCACTGGCCAGCGGTGCCTTTGAACTGCGGGAGCGGATCCCGTCGCGGTCTGGCCGGGTAGGGCATCCCACCATGATCGTCGACGACCGGCCCGAGGCCGGAAGAGCTTGTTCGAGCGGCTTCGCCGCGCTGTAACCGGCGCCTCCGGCGCCGGGTGGTGCCCGGGTACTACACCGCCACTCGACCTCAAGGGTGCTCCGCATCGCCTTCGGCGACGGCCGCAAGCGTCCGCCCTTGACCCCGAGCCTCCAGCGGCGCAGTACCCCGGCAGTTGCCGGCAGGCACACAACGCCTGCCGACCCCTAACGGCCACCACAAACCCCCGCCGGAGGTACTCGTCATGATCAAGCGCCGCGCGATCACCACCATGGTGCTGGAAGCCCAGAGCGCTGGAGCAACCCACCTGTTCGTTGCCAAAGACCAGCTCGACCCCGAGCGGCTGTACGGGATCCGGGTCATGCCCGGTGAGAACCTTCGAGAGGTTCACGATCACAGCGACGACTGGCTGGTGGAGTGCTACGTGCTCAACGACGACACGATCCCGGTGCACCTGCAGCTGGCCGAGTCCCGGGCCTGGCACATGGGGCCGCAAGAACCTGCAGTTGAGCCGGCCGACCCGGTGTCACCCGAGCTCGTCGCCCTCCAGGACGTCGTCGCTGACTACCAGAAGGTCCGGGCGCTCACCTTCTCTCCGGCTAACCAGCCGCCGCGCTATGACCGCTTCGAGGCTGCTCGGCGCCGGCTGGTCGATGCTGCGCGGACGGCGTACGACGAGGGTGTGCTGACCGCGTTCCAGATCCGCCGTACGACCGGGCTGAGCCGAGCTCAGGTCGCCGTGGGTCGCCGGGGTGGCGCGGAGCTGGCGCCGGGCCATGCGCAGGATGCCCGGTAACGGCGTACTGGGGGAGTGCGGTGGCCGCGGTTGTGCGCTGCAATGGACTCATGAGCGAACCTGCAGAGGAGTCCGCGGCCGCCGAGCACGTCCTGAGTGACGATCCCGCGCTCGACGATGCGATCTGGGAGACGCTGCAAAGTGACATCGGTTCCGAGGACTAGTTAGCCGGTCGCAACGGCACGCGCCCTGCGTCAGCTGGGCTGCCAGGTGGTGCTGCGCCGGGCCAGCTCGTACAGCTCGTCGACGTCGGTGCGACTGAGGGTGCGGCGCCGGAACAGCAGCCACACCAGCAGATGCGACTTCGGCATGATCTCTACCCCGGCGCTCCGCGAGCCCCGAACGCTCTTTGCGCCCACGATCACCACAGCCGACAGGACGGTTACCGGGCGGCCGGCGGCAGCCGTGAGCAGCTTCGCGGCCCGGTTCGCCTCGTACTGGGCCGCCTGCCCGTACCTCTTCGCGGCCCCGCCGACGAAGACGACCTCGGGCTTCGCCCGGACCTTCTGGCCGGAGTGGTGCTTGGTGTTGATCGTGATTACGCCCGCGGGTCCGATCAGGACGTGGTCGATGTCCGATCCGCGAGCACCGACCGGTACGGCGTGCAGGACCCTCCACCCTCGCAGCCGGGCCCACTGGAGTGTCCGGGCAACGATCTGCTCGCCCTCGGCGCCGATGCGCCACGCCTGGTCCTCGGTCCGCATGCCCATGGCTCGGCCCAGACTGCGCCACCAGGTCGAGCGTTCCTGGGCAGCGGCGTATGCCGCGCTGCCGGCGCGGTTCTTCGCCAGGTCAGTGCCGGCGTTGGATCGCCGTCGCTGCGACTTGATGCTCAGAGCAACCGCTGGCTGTTGGTCGTCGTCGCGTGATCGGTCGATGCGGTCCAGGAACTCTTGGGTCGTGATCTCGTCGCCGCGCTTGCGGGGCTTCAGCTTGACCCGCAGATGCCCGAGCCCGTTGCTCGCCAGCCACTGCTGCACCATCCCCTCGATGGGGGAGGGCCAGCCGGCTGGGCTGGTCACCTTCACCCGGCCGGTCTTCAGGTCGATCCAGCCGATCTTCCTCGAGCCCGCGTTCACGTAGAGCCGGTCGTGGCCGTAGCCCTGCCAGCGGTTCAGGTTGTACGTCATTGCTTCTCCTGCCGGCCGATCATCCGGCGAGCTGGGTGTATCCCATCAGGGTCCGATCGCCCCTCAGCGCCGGTTCCAGCTGAGTGGGATCGGTGATCTCATGCGGGTCGACCGCATGGGTCATCAGCACCACCGCGCCACCCTCGGCCGCGACCAGATTGCGGGCCTCGTCGTTCAAGTTCACGTCGAACGGGCCCATCAGCCCGCTTCGGAAGCCGATGACCAGCTGGTTCCCGCGCAGCTCGACGACTGCTCCGGGTACCGGGGTCGACGTGAGCGGAGGGGGAGCGAACCCGGCGTCGACGAAGGCTCGATTGGGTTCGACTGCCCACTGCCCAAGGGCGGAACGAGCAAGGTAAATCATCTCCAGGCCGGGATTGACCAGGACGAAAGGCTTGCGACCTTCTTCGCCGTTGTCGCCGTAGGCGACTGGGAGGAGCGCGCACAAGGTGTGATGCGAGACCGTTTCGCCGGCTGCCGCTCGGATCTGGTCAGTCTCGTTCCAGGCCGACTGTCGGCACTCATGATGGTGGAGCGTCGCGCTGGCGAAGATGCTGAAGTCGTCCACGCTCAGCGCTGGGCGCCGGCCAGGCAACGGCTGGTTGCACGTCTGGCAGTCGATGGCCCACAGACTGTCGAGGATCTGCTGCAGGCTCGGTCCGAGCTTGTCGCGGACCGCAGCTGACACTACGACGTTTTCACGCACCGTCATGACCGTCCCTTCCTGTAATCACTCCAGGTCGAACCGTAGTGGCTGCTGGGGACAGTTTGCGGTGGGTCGCGGCGGGTCGGCCGCACGGAGCGTTGGTCGAGCCTTCGCCTTTCCACGTGCCAGTTCTGCGAGGCTGGACGCCATGCCGAAGAGCCACACGCGGAAGAAGAGTAAGGACGCGCGGGGTTCTATCCCGATGGCGCCCCAGGACCCTAGCCCCCTCGTTTCCTTACTGGGCAGCGATTGGAAGGCGCCGGGCGCAAGCTTCGCGGCCGCCATGACACCCATGGTTTCTCGGCCGGCAGCGGTCGACGACTCGTTCGATCGGGATTTTGTGATCAGGATCGGTCACCGCACGATCCGCTGGGAGTTCTGGCCTCAGTGTGTTGCCGCAACACGTTCCGGTACCCGCTGCCTGCAGACATCCGTCGTAGACAACCCCGGCCGGTCTCGCGACGGGGCCTACGACATCGAGAACCGCGAGACCTACGGATCGTGGGCAGCCGAAGCGCTCCGGCGACTGCTGACCCAGCGCTGCCATCTTCATGACAACTCGACCCCGGCCGCGGTCGAGTTTGAAGGCCAGGTTTCAGCCGGCAACGAGGACTGGCGCGGCGAGCTGCAACAGGTCGCGGCCGCCAACGCGATCCGGGCCGAGCAGACCAGGGAAGCCAACCGTCAACGACTCATCGCCACCAAGTGCCCCACCTGCGGGGTCGTGGACGCGCTGAAGTGCGTCCAGAGCTCGGGCCGGCCGAAGCTCAAGGGCTTCCACATGCCGCGCCTCCAGGCCGCCTTCGGCGAGACCAACCAGGGCCGCCTCCCGATTGTCTAGACCACACCAGGGCCAGCCAGTTTGCGGCGATCGCACAGGCGCCAGCAAGTAGGTGGGGTCGTCAGACCTTCGCCGATCCGGCGGCTTGTCCGCTGGCGGGGAGTGGCCTCGGCCGGGACGGACTCGCCGCCGGCCGGTACCGCTTCGCCGTCGGTCAGACGTCAGACGCTTGAATTCACCGCAGCTGCAGGTCGGTACGACGTACCGAGTTCCAAGCTGAGCACTTGGAGTCTTCAGCACCTCACGCACCGACAGGACGGGAGTTTGTCTCGGCGGGCAGACACGCGGGCGGGTCACCACTTCGTCATACCTGTGACCTACATCACCTTCGAAGGTACTCCAGGCGTACCAGCCGATACCTGCGGGCACGGCTATCACTCTCCGTAGATATGCGACCTAGGTAGGCAGTAACCCTCCGGAGTGGCGGAATGCATTCTTGGCGGCTGAGTAAACCGGCAGCCTAAGCCGTCGTATATCCTTATCGAAGGTGGTCAACGGTGACTGGGAAACCAGGATCCGGATCAACTCAGAATCGCAGTCACGCGCCCCCTTTGGGGCGAGCGCCGGCCTTGAGCTTCTCAAGCCCTGGCGCTCCTTCAAAGGAAAGGTGGTGATAATCGATGACCGAGGTGGTCGACCCCCCGTCAGACGATCCGGACAGCGAGAAGCCGTCCCGGTGGCGCCGCGCTCTTGAGCTAGTGACTCAAGCGGCACTTGCCGGAACGGCTCTCGTAGGCCTCTACGCCGCGATCCGTGGTCTATCTGGCTAGTAGTGCCTGTCGGGGGCCTTGCTCGATACCAGTCGAGCAGGGTCCTTGGCTTGCCTAGGCGCCCCTAGATGGCTCCCGACAAGTACTACTGTACACACCCTTAGCATTGCGCCATAGAAACTGGCGGAAAATTTTGCGGTTATTGCGCAGCATAAATTGCCACTGCTAGTGCTGCTGGAAGTGCGAAATATGACGCGAGTTATTACCTCTCTTGGTAGCGCGAAAGATGCCAGCTTTCTCAAGAGATGCTCACACGTTCTTAGCGTGGCGAATCTCCGAAAAATCTCAGCTCGCCCCTAGCAAACTTGTGGCTCGTCGCGCGTGAGGTTCTTGAGGCTCGAATCACGCCCCAGACCACCTTCAGGCTCGCCGGTTGCTGACGCTGCGCAACGTCGATTGAGCCTCAGACTGACCGCCGGCCAGGCGTTCCGACAGCACCGGCTGGAGGTTCAGTCCTGCGTGGCAGCGGACCTGGGGGAGTCGATCGAGCGCGGAGCGCACCTTGCCCGCGGACGACGGAAATGCCTGGAGTGGTGGCTTAGAGCACTCCGCAACTGGAGTCATCCCCACGCTGCCGAAGGGGTCGACCTTTCTGGAGTGAAGGGGTCGACCTTGTCACCACTGATCTCGGAGAGGAGCCCAGCAACCTCTCAAAGATATTTTATCCGCCGTTTCAGCGGGTGTAATGGCGACCAAGTCACCTCCCCCTTCGGTGTTACCGCGACCTACCTTTATCAAGCGGACCTGCCCCACATACGTGGATTGGCGGGTCTAGCTTTTTTAGGGCTAGATCTGTACTGGCCCGCCGTTGACGTCTGCGGCCTGCAGGTACTTGTCGTACCAGCCCCAGCAGCGCTTCTTCCCGGGATGCTTCAGCAGCGCCTGGTTCGCCGTCCACGCGATCACGTCTGCCATCTGCACCGGCTGCGATGCGTGCGACGCGTGGAAGATCGGGTCCTCGATCAGCCGGCGATCCGCCAGCTTGAGGTTGCGGTGTGCCCGAAGGTAGCTCAGATCCGTGCCGTCACCGTCCATGAAGATCAGGCCGTGCTCCCCGGCCGCAGCGAACCGTTGCTCCAGATAGGCGACGAAGTCGGCGTAGAACGCTTCCTTCTTCGCGCCGAAACCCTTGCCGGCCGCGACTCGGCGCCAGACAGTCCCGATTCGCAGCTCGGGGCAGTCGGCCATCGCCTCGAGCGCCCGTTTCACCACGAGAGCGAGGGCTGCCTTCGAGTCGTTGACCTGCTCGTTGTTGGACGGCCGGGACCGACCACCCATGAACTTGGTGGAGTGAATCTCTGTCGTGATCGGGATCTGGAAGTCCCGCACGACCTCCTTGCGGTAGTCGAGCCAGCGGCGCAGTACGGGACCCCAGCTCGCGGGTGACACCTCCAGCCACGAGTAGACCATCAAGCCCGTTTCGTTGGAGCCTGAATCGTCGACGTAGAACATGTTGAACGGAGCCGTGGCTGTCACTGCGTGGCCTTCCTGCGTGTTGCGGCCGCGCTTCCGCGCCGGCGGGTGGACATGCTGGGACTGGACTTACGTGGTGAGGCGCGGCCGGGCGCCTTCTGCCGGGGCGCGAACGGTGGGAGCAGGCGGTACTCGTTCACCTTGGCCAGGCCCGTAGGGCTGAGCGGTGCCTTGACGAGCCTGGAGTCCTTGCGCAGCAGGTTCGCGTCGACCAGCTCCGCGAATCCCCGTTCGGTGGTGTCCGCTGACCAGCCGTACCACCGTGGTGCGTGCTCGGCGGGCAGCCGGAAGCCGGGTTTTTCGTGGAGCGCGACGAGCAGCATCGCGATTCCGGGTAGATCGAGTTCCTCATGCCAGCCTTCGGTCCAGTAGTCGTTGCTCAACGCCAAGAAGCGATCCTGGTTCCCCGTGCCAGGCCGGGTATAGGGCTCGCCCGAGCCATCTTCACGGAGCAGCCCGACCTGGATCTGACGCTCTCGGCCGCGACGGGCGCGAGTGATGAGTTTTCGGTCTTCTAGCCGGGTGAGTACCTTCGACGCGGCCGCGGTGGCCGACGGTCCAGTGGTGGTGAGGTCGGTGTCAAACGCTCGAGCCCACACGGCCAAGGGGAGTCGTGTGTTCGGTCCGCTGGCGCCGGGGCCAGAGTCGCCGATGGCCAGCAGTAGCAGGTAGGCGTTCAGTGCGCGTTTGTCGCGGTGACTCACGAAGCCACTCAGTACCGAGGCCCGCTGGGGAGACCCCGGCGGCAGCTGGACGAACTCGCGGCGAATGAGGGCGATCTGACGCTTCGACCGCTCCAGCAGAGCGGCACGTGTTTCGTCGCCAGTGGCGGGTTCCACTTCCTCCGCGTCAGAGTCTGCCTGCTGAGTCATACGTCGATGATGTCACCCAGCAGCTGGTGAAGCGAGCCGGATACGCATCTAACAACCGGCACATGACGTTGAGCTGATTACCGTACTGGCGGGTCTATGTCTTCGGCTGACGTTCGAGGTGATGCCTCAGGTCGCGGGCTGAGGCCCAGTATCGCCAAAGCCTTCGTACTGGTAGACGCGGGTATTGCTGAGCCGGGAGTAGGTCCGCGGCGCTGGATGTTCTTCACAGGCATCTCATCAACAACGCCCGGTCAGCGGAGCTCATCACCAATGGGTTGCCGGTACACCGAGGGCAGGATCAAGTCCCGCAGCCCTGCGACTATCTGCGGCGCCACCGGGACTACGTGCTCGATGGCCATCTCGAGAATGAGGCTGGCCGAGGCATCTTGCAGCGCGTTGACGATGGATTCTGGTTCGGCAGTCGGACTGCTTGCATCGAGCAACCGCCTGATCGCCTCGGCAGCAGCTTTCAACTTTGCAGCTGTCGCCTCGTCTTCCGGCCATTCCGTCAGCGTTGAGTCGAATTCGCGCAGCGCTGCGGCGAGGTCGCGCTGGGAAGCTTGCGGCAGCGTCTTGTGCGCGCGGACTGCCCGCAGCGCTCGAGCCTCGAGTCCGGCACCAACGTCTGTAGCAGCCGAGTCGATGCGGCTCTGGACGGCTGTGGCGGTGCTCCGCGCGACGTCATCACCGCTGAGGGCTTCGCGGAGACCCTTGGTGATCATCGTGTCCACGCGGTCGCTGCCATTGGCAGCGCGTACGAGTATCCGTGCGACTGCGAGTGGGTCGACCGGGGGAGGCTGCTGCAGCACCCGCAGCCCGTGACCGACCAGTCGGTCGTGGAAGCGAGGGTGTGACGCTGCCATGCCATCGTCGACCAGGTCCAGCGCGAGCTGTGGGCCAATGGGGCAGATCGCTCCGAGACGCTGCGATGCGTTCATGTCGACGTTCTCTACGAGTTCCACGAGAGCGTCGTGCTGGTGCGCTTGCGGTTCGGCGAAGACGCGGCCGGCGGCGAACACCCAAGTGTTGCGCCAGTGCGGGCTAGGGGCAGCCTGCGCGAGGCGTGAGAGCACCGATTCGAAAGGACCAGTTGTGAGGTACATGGCTGCCATCAGCTCTTGTAGCGTCCGGACGTCAAACCCGAGGCCTTCGTCTCCTCTCGGAGCAAGAAGGACCAGCCGATGTGTGGCTGATGTGATGAACCGGTCGAGAAGATCGGCATCGGCGCCTGATGGCTTGAAGCCGGCGTCGTTCAGCACCTGCCATGTCAGATCTCGCAGCTCCTCGCGCGTCATCATGGCGGCAGCTCCGTCGCCTGTCTCGCTGCGTACCTGCAGCTGGAACCCGACGCGCTGATGCAAGGTGAGGATGTGCGGTGAGTTCTCCTGCAGCAGCCGGCTGAACGGTCCTGGCTTCTGTCGCTCGCGTTTGAACACGGTCTCGTAGTAGCCCCAGAAGAGGCTATACCGATCGGGTGAGAGCTGTCCCGAGCTCTCGACGATGATCGACATGATCAACACCTGCAGAGGGGTCTGCATCAGGTGCCGTAGCGCCTCGTTGTCACCAGCCTTCTGGAGGTGTCGTTCGACCCGTTCAACACGATCTGGGTCACCTTTCAGTCGAACGCGGACGGCACGGACGCCGTACTCGACGGCCTGGGTGACACTGAGTTGGGCCATGTCGATTCGTTCGAACTGGGTCGGAGCAATGTTTTCGGTGTAGCCCATCGGCCGAGTTGTAACGACCGCCAAGAGGTCGCACTTGTCTGCATCGGCCTCGGTCACGAACTCGGTGATCTGCTCGATGAGCCGCTTGCGCACAGTCGGTTCGGTGACTTCATCGAGCCCGTCGAGGACTAGCAGCCATGGCCATTGCTTCTGCCACGAGTCGAGCGCTCGGGGCGTCACCTTGCCGAGGACCAGTCGCTTCGACACCTTGTGTGAGATCCAGCGCAGCAGAGTGGAGTCCTCGGTTAGCCCACCCTCCTCGACGTACTCCGCCAAGTCGATCCGGATTGGCCATCTGCGGTGCTTCGGCAGGTCAGTCCCGAAGCGTTGCAGCGCAGCCCTCGTGCCCTCGATCACGGCCTGGTGGTCTGCGCTGAGGTCCTGACCTCCGTTGAGGAGTGCGGCGCGGTAGGCCTGGACCAGGAACTTCGAGATGGTCGTCTTGCCGTTTCCCGGGGCGCCGGCCACGACGATGTGTCGGGGCCCGGGGAAGAGGCCGAGCCGGGGATTGAGAACCCGTTCTCCGCGTTCGAGGATGTACCGGATCGCGCTGTGCCGCTGACCCGCTTCTCCGACCGTTACGGGCAGGTCGACGACCACTTTCTCGATCGGTGTACCGGCAGTGTCGGCATCGCCGGCCTCGTCGAAGTACAACCAGTGGTCGTTGATCAGTGATGCGCGCGCGTGCTTGCGGAGTCCCGTCTCGAGTTCCTGTAACGGGAGCTGGTCGGTGAATTGCCCCAGGTGCGCGAAGACGTCCGCCGCGGTGAGGAACGCGCTGAAGCCCTTCCGGACGCTGTCATGCGTAGTCAGTAGGGCGTCGAGCTGGTTGCCGTCCCAGATCCGCCAGGCCTTGAGACGGGCCATGCGCGTGCGCTTCGCCACGCGCGCCGCGGTGCTAGAAGCATCCACGTCACGTTTGCTGTCGTCCAGTGCCTCGATGTACTCGGCTATGTTCTTGTGCAGCATGGCCAAGCCGCCTGTGTGAGGGGTGGGCGTCAGGGGCACGTTGGTGATGATGACGAGATGGTTTGGCACTGGGTTCCGGCCCAAGTTTGTCGGGTCGGCCCACTTCTCCAGCTCTGCTCTCACTTGAGTCCATAGCCAGGCAGCGTTGTCCGCGGGCCGGGCCTCGAGCCGTTCCTTCTGCTTGACCTGGAAGACCGTGTAGCCGTCCCAGACTTCAGCTGGCACTTGGTCGGAAGCAGACCACACCAGGACGCCGTTGCAGTACATATCTCGTCCGCCATCACGCCCCGACCCCAGGACTTGGATCCGCGGACCGAACGTCGCGATCGTCAAGGCCGCGGCCAGATCCTGAAAACCGGATGACCCCAACTGTTCAAGGTTGTGCTGCACGCCTCGATGGTCTCAGGGATCACAGACAATCTGTGCCACTTGGGGGAGCAGCAGTCACATCCACGCCACTGTCAGTTGTTCCGCCGATAACGGGGTTCTATGTCGTCTCCACAGATCTAGCAACGGACGTCGTACTCCTGGACAATCGGCGAGAGCGGAGGGTAGCTGTGCGGAAATTCTGGTGGGACCTCGGTATTGGAGTTCTGGCGACAGGGGTGGCCGCGCTGATCGCAGGCGCAGCGCACAACTGGGAGGCGGCAGTGGCGCGGAGCGGCGGCCTGTACAACCTGATTGCCCTCTCTGCCATGGTTGTCTGCACCAGCGCGATCTTCTTCTGGCTGAGTGCGATCAGCATCCCGAGGCCGGGCAGACCTGACCAAAACGGTGATGAGAGCTGGGGAGCCGTGGCCGGTTGCTTCATCTTCGCCTCAACATGTTTAGGCGGTCTCATGTGGTGGATCCTCTCCGCTCCCGATTCAATCCGGTAGCTGGATGTTCCGAGGACTGTGAACCCCTCCCTCTGACAGGCAGGAACCGCGGCCGCCGATAAGTTATCTTATGTCAGGTGCTAAGTCTGCTTTTACTCCTGACATTAGTCCCGCCGGTTGTAGTAGAAGATCTGCTCACCCGGCTCCGGAAGTACGCCGCCATTGATGCCGAAGACGACGTACAGGTCCAAGGGGTGGCCGCTCGGCAGGACGGTGAAGCCATGGCCGCGGTAGAAGTCCGCGAGGCCACTGTCGGTGCGGAACTGACCGTAGAGGTAGAGGTAACGGCAGGCGAGATAGATGTCCTGGAACCGCGCGAGCAGGCCAGTGCCGATTCCGCGGCCGTGCCAGCCGGGGTCGACGGCGAGCGCCCGCAGCTTCGCGAGCGTCATGATGCCGCCGGCGATCGTCATCATGTTCTCCTTGTCGCTCGCCAGCGGCTGGGCGTTCAGGTACTGCTCAATCACATTCGGCGGTGGGTATGCGAGCAGCGCGCCGACAACGTCGCCCTCTGGTGTGACCGCTACCAACGGCAGGGTGGCGGCGAGGGTCGCGGCCTCCGGGCCTGTAGAACCAGCGAGCCGCCTGGCGAGCTCCAGCTGGAACCGCTCGTGACCGTGCTCGGCGCCGGCCAGCACGGCGGCGGCAAGATCATCGGAGTGCAGCATCTCGCCCAAAGAGTCGTCCGCATCGGCGCCGGTCAGGCTGATCAGGGCGTCGAACCGCGTCAGGTCGTCGGGGCGGGCCAGACGGGCCGTGATGCCAGGGCTGATCTCGGCCGCCAGATCCACCCGCCGCGCGATTCGTGAAAACGTTGGGAGCGAACCCGCCGGACTCACCGTTCGCCGGGTCGGCCGGCGCACGCGGTTCGGCTCCTTCTTGCGACCTCTCGACTTCGGCATGGTGGCCCACCCTCTTCCAGCGATCTCATCTGACCTGCAGGCGATCACACTACGTTTCGGCGCGGACACTTCCTGATAGCGCACGACCGAGGTTTGGCTGTTGTGATCGGCAGGCCTGCCCTGCTCGCCTCCCGCCGTACGCCGGAAGGCGCAGAGTCCAGGCCGGCAAGCGTGTCGGCCGTCGCTGGAGGCGATGCTGAGTCACTTACGCCGGTTCACGCATCGCGGACCCGGAGAGCGACGTTGCGCGCCTGGACCTGCCGAGCCAGCGCGGCCGCGGGCCGCAGGGCGTCGAGAACTTCGTCCCGGTACTTCGGCTCGCGTTCAAACTGATCCGCGAGCTCGCCGAACAGCAAGCTCAGTGAGGCGGCGTCGCCACTGCAGACACCACTGCATGCCGCCAACAGGTCGGCTTGCCCGTCGTCGTCGAACGTGACGGCTTCGATGAGGTCCAGGTCGAAGTGCTGCTCCAGCAACAGTGGAACCACCTCGGTCATGTCGGGGTCGAGCATGCTCGCGGTCCTCCGGAGATCAGTAGCGGCAGTGGGGAGGCCTCGGCGATCGGCAGCCAGTCGCGCACGCCGGACCAGGTGAAGCTTCTCGATGCTGAACTGCCAGTACCCCGCAGCGTCACGTTCGGCGGGGATCCGCTCCTTCGCCGCGAGTCGGCGCGCAGTTCCGACGCTGACCCTGAGCAGTTCCGCGGCACCGCGAAGGTCGGTGTAGCCAGCGGGCATCGGGTCCGGCCGGGGACGACCACGTTTGCGTTCTGGCACACCCCATGCGGCTGCGAGTTGCTGGACCTCCCGCAGGTACACCGGCCGGCGCGAACCTTGCACTCCGGTGAGCTTGCCGTCGGCAACCAGCTTCCGGACATCGCCGGTCGAGCAGCGCAACAACCGAGCGGCTTCCTTCAGCGGGATCGGGTCGCCGAGGTCCCGGTGATGTTCCACATCGGATAGGCGCAACTGCCAGGAGCTGTGACTGACGCCGGCGGTGGGAAGGCGTCCGAGTCTCATCAGCCTGTACACATAGGCGACCGGCTTGCCCAGGACGACTGCAGCTTGAGCAGGAGAGATCCGGGGATCGTCAACCATCCGCGGCTGGCCCAGTAGCGGGTCGACCGCCTCCTGCTCAATCTCGTCACCGAACGTCATGTCGACAAGCCTCGCATCCGAAGCTGGCGAGGGCGCGCGTGCGGGACCCGACTGAGCGGCTTCCCGGCAAGTAGAGTCGGTGCGTGACTCTGGTTCTACCGCCGGGTCCCCTCGGACCTCCCGGGCCAGCTCAGTACGACTGGTTGTTCCACTTCACCGGCCGGCCTGTGGGCTTGGCCGCAACTCCATCCCTCCCGGGGAACATCCGCGACCTCCATCCGGCCGCGCGGCTCGACAACATCCTGTGGGAGGAGCGGCTGCGTGGCTTCCCACCATTCAGCAGACCGCCGGTGACATCGCCGATGTTGTCCTTCGCGGAGAGCCCGCTCCCGCATGTGCAGTGGCTGATCGGACAGCGCCAGTGGCCCTCCTGGGCCCTGGTGGTGTCCCGACAGCACATCTACGACCTGGGGGGAGGTCCCGCCTTGCACGCGCGGACACCGCTGTACAACACGTTGAGCGACGAGCAGCGCGCCTGGGCAGTACGGCTTGAGACGAACAGCATCAGCCGCTCGGACTGGTTGCACGAACGCGAGTGGCGATTGCCGGTGCCGCCGGATCAGCCATGGCTAGACCTCAGTCCGTATCCGCGGCCGACGCCGGCGGCCGCGGTGCTCCTGGGCGATCCGAACTGGCAGCCCAGTACGCGGCTCGCGCCCTTCAGAACCGGGAGGTTCTTCAACGGCGAGACCGGCGAAGAAGTAGCCGGCGACCACCCGAACGCTCATCCCTACATGGAACAGCGCTGGGCGCTCCCGCGGATCTGGCCAGGGCTCCTGAAGCTGTACTACAACCCCCAGACCGGTGAAATAGTCCCGTTGGCCGGCTAACGCACGTGTCTCGGTCGACCCCAACGCCAAGCGGTTGCTCAGTTGGGATAGAGAAGGCCGCGGTTCTTCTCCCACAGCGTGCAGCACGGTGAGTCGGCGCAGGCCTGCGGCGGCGCGATCGGCCTCGGTGATGACGAGTTCCTCAGCGAGCTCGCGCACAAGGCGATCTCGGTCGTCGGCGCTCATCAGCCGACTGCTGGTGGGTTGCTGTCGCGGTCAGCGGTGAGCGGGCCGTACTCCTCGAGCAGGTTTGGCCACACGCGGATGCTTTCGATGTCGTCTGCGCTGTCGGCGTTCCTTGCGCGGTCGCGGTCACACATGCGGTAGCAGCCTTCGCCGGCGGCGGGCTGTTGCTCCCAGACATCGCCGTCGAGATCGGTGACCTGTTTAGGTGGAGGGTCGGGTAGGGCATCGCCTGGTCCGTAGGTGGGTCGCTGTGGTGAGCGTTCGTTGCGTACGACTGCCACGAGTTGCCGGGACACTCGACCGGCGGCTGGCGTGTCCAGACCGGCGGAGCGAAGCGGGTCCATCATCAGCGCCCACAGCCGTGAGTCGTTGAGCCTGGTCATCGGTCCCTCCGGGCAAGTCGTCTAGAACAGAGTCAGGTGGAGTTCGCCCTGAAGCTACGTGAGAGGTGGCCGTTATGCGCGGCAGGCCCCGCCTGCCCGCTTCTGCCGTACGCCGTGCCGGTCGAGGCTCGGGGACCAGGGCGGGCCGCTTGCGGCCCGTCGACGGAGGCGATGCGGAGCACAACCCTGGACGCTGAGTCCCGGCATGGTAGGCAGGCCAGCTCGCCTCGCCAGTCGACGTCCGGCACGCGGAGTTAGGCCAGTCGGGCGCGTAGCTCGGCGATCATGGCCAGGTTCTGTTGGTCTTGCTCAGGGGTGGAGAGCTCGTTGTCCGGCTCGGCACCAAGCGCCTCCAGGGCGGCCAGCTCGCTGGTTGCCTCGAGCGACGTGTGCATGCGCTGCAGCTCGTCGAGGCTCCAGCTCACGCCGGACGCCCGGTAGGGGGCATCGCCTGGGTTGCTGTACCAAAGGTCCAGGGCAGCGGCGGCCCGGGCGAGCTGGTCATCCGACAGGTTCATCGGCAGCACACCCATCCCGGGCCTTTGCCGCGTACGTCGGCCAGCTGGCGCCAGCCCCGGTCCGTCAGTGCCTCGGCGACCACCACCGGCAGGTCGGGCTCGCTGGCGATCGCAACTGCAGCCAGCTCGCCGGCCAGGAGAGGGCCGTCGCGGCAGATGCCGCAGGCAACGAGATACACGGTGCTCGGGCGGCACTGGCCGCAGTACTTCTGCTCCGTTGTCATCGTCGCGGGCTCGACCTGGCCGAGCGCCCACCACTCAGTCAGAAGCTCGTCTTGAAGCAGCTTCTTGTCCTCGGCCGAGTCGGCTTGCCAGCCGCAGGATGGGCAGTTCGACGGCAGGCGTCTCGATGCACCGGTACGACGGGCGTGTGCTCGGCGCGTGATCACTCCGGCTGCTCCTTCCCTCGGCGGCGGCGCGGTCCCTCCGGCTCCGGTCCCGCGGAGGCCTGCAGCTGCTGCCGGGCGGCAGCCAGGGCCTCGGTGAGCGTCGCAATCTGTGCCGCGCTCGCTTGCTTCAGCTCCGTCAGCTGGATCTGGTGGTCGGACCGGGTCTCTTCGCGAACCACCCTCGCGTCCTCGCGCAAAGCGGCCAGCTCCTCGCGGTGTTCTCGCTGAGCTGCGGCGAGCTGGGCGCGTAGCTGCTCGACCGTTTCCCGGTCGACCGCGGCTGCTGCCTGGGCGGCATCGCGCTCGGTCTCGGCCCTGGTCGATGCGGTACGGGCCTCGTCGCGTTCGGCCGTTGCAGCAGCGATCCGCGCCTCGGCGGCGCTGTCCGCCTCGGCGATCCGGCGGTCCGTTTCGGCCCGCAGCTCGGCGGCCGCCCCGGCGGCCTGCCGCTCGGCGGCCGCGATCGCTTCCCGGGCGCCGGCCTCGGCGGCCGCGACCTGTTCAGCGGCCTCCGTCCGGACTCGCTCCAGGTCGGTCCGGGCCGACTGTTCCGCGGCCAACGCCGCCTGCACCTGCTGCGCGGCCGTCTCCACGGCGGCCGCCGCTTCGGCGCGGACCTGCTCGATCTGCTCGGCTGCCTCGGCCTGGATCTGCGCGATCTGTGCTGCGGTCTCCTCCCGCAGCCGCTCCGCTTCGGCGATCGCCTCCTCGGCGGCGTCGTCGGCTTCTTCCCGCGCCTCGGCGGCCTGCTCGGCGCGCTTCTCAGCCTGGCGGGCACGACGTTCCGCTTCGCCTTGAAGCCGCTCGGCTTCCGCGACCGCCGCGCGGGCCTCGGTATGAGCCTGTTCCACCTCAGCGGCGGCCGCCTCGACGTCGTCAATGGTGTCCAGCCGCTCCATCACGGTACTGAGCGCCGTGTGCATGCCCTGCAGCTGATCACGCAGGTTCGGCAGCTGCGCGGCGAGTGACGTACTGGACGCCGTGACCGGGCGCTTGTCGAAGAGCTCCGCCGCGTCGTCCGGCGTACCGGCGTCCGACCCAGCACCGGCCGACGCCTTGACCTTCGCCTTGCGCTTGGCCTTCCAGGCGTTCCCCCGGTTGTGGATCGGCGCGCCCGGGGCGTCGGCCTGCTCGCAGTACAACGGCCTGCGGCCGGTCTTCGGGTCCGGCCGGCTCGGCCGGGGACACGGCTCATCGCCGGGGAACTGACACAGACCCGCCCGCTGCTCGGCGTCGGATCCATCCACCGGTACGCCGGACTCGCCACTCTCGTCGGTCGCCATGTCCCGGATTCTAGCGGCTTTCGTATCTAAAGTCACTAACGTAGCTTCAGTGACTTTCGTAGCGATGGATGCGAAACTAAAGATACGAAAGCTGGAAATGCACCCGCCGGACTGTCGGCGCGGCCGTGGACTATCGGAGGCATGACTGTGAGCAATCAGCCCGGTACGGCGGCCCGGCCACCGAAGAAGGCGCGCAAGCCTGCGACTCTCGGGCCTCTGCAGGTACTGGGGCACACCGGCCTGTCCGCGTGGCAACTGGCGGCCGCCGTCCGCGAGCAACTGGTTCCCGATGCTGGTCCCCCGTGGCCGGTCGACGTCGCCGACGGGATCCGGGACCGCAGGGACGAGATCGTCGCCGTGCTCGGCGAGGACCCGCCGATCGGCGGCCACCGCGCTGCACACCGGCTCGCCGCCCGGACTGAGCTGGCGGTGGAGAAGTGGGACGTCGGGGCGCTCGCCGCCGCCGGGCACCTGGCGATCGACTCGTACTACGACGAGTGGCCGATCTACGACTGCCGCGCTCTGGACGCCGTACCGGTCGACGTACTGGCCGCGATCGTTGGCGATCGGGTGGCCTGGTTCGACGCATCCGTCCACGTCGCCGACGCCGCGGGCTACCTCGGCTGGCGCCGCGACGAGTTCCGCCGGGTCGCTGCCGAGCGCGACCTGACCCCGGACGACTACAACCGGATCGGCAAGGCCGAGCTGGACGCGCTGGCCGGTGACGAGGACCTGGCCGAGCAGCTGCGCGTCGACCGGCTACTGACCACCCAGCAGGCCACGGAGAAACTGGAGCTGCGCTCAACCGACTTCAAGTACCTGATCGCGGCCGACCTGCTCGCACCGAAGACCTACACGTCGGTGCAGGTCAGCCGGTACCGCGAGGTCGACGTACCGCTGTACCGCGTCGGCGACCTCGAGGAGCTGCGGTCGCACCCGGCGATTGACTGGGAGGCGCTGCACTCGGTCAAGCCCGGTGACCCCTCTCCCCTGCGCGAGCTCTCGAACCGGCCCGTCGACCGGGCAGCCGCGATCCGGCGCTGGATTGCCCGGCTCGGCCAGAAGCACGAGATCGAGACCTGGGCCTGGTGGCATCCAGGCGCCGGCCGCTGGGAGATCGACTTCGAGCGCACCGGCGCCCTCACGGTCGACGACGTCCGGGCGGCGATCGCCGCCGACGAGACCATGTCGCAGTACGAGGACGACATCGCCGTCTCGACGCACGCTGGTGCCGCGCTGCGCTGGGCGCGTGTGATGCGCGAGCCGGGCGCCGCGGTGATCCTGGACACCGAGACCACCGACCTGGACGGGTACGTCGTGGAGATCGCCGTGGTCGACGCGGCCACCGGCCAGACGCTGCTGGACAGCCGAGTGAACCCGCGCTGCCCGATCAGCCCCGGGGCGCGCTGGATCCACGGCATCAGCGATGACGACGTCGCCGACGCTCCGGACTGGAGCGAGGTCCTCCCCCAGCTCCTCGCCGTCACTGCCGGGCGCACGGTGTTGGCGTACAACGCCGGCTTCGATCATGGCGTGGTCGTCGGCCACAGCGACCGCGACGGACTCGACCCCGCGCACCTCGCCGACTTCGCGAACTGGGCCTGCCTCATGGGCCGCCGTAGCGACTGGCAGCTGCGCCGCCGGTGGCTTCCCCTCAACGGCAGCCACAGCGCGCTCGGCGACTGCCAGTCGGCGTACGAACTCCTCCAAGCGATGACCAGCCCGTCACGCTGATTCGGTGCTCCGGTCGAGGCTCCCTCCACACCTGTTTTAGCTTGCTAAATAACCTTTAGCTTGCTATATTTCTGGCATGAACACCGAGCTGCCCGACCGGCAGCACGAGATCGTTGATCGGAGGCCAGAAGTGAAAATCACGATGCGCAGGGACGGGAACGCCCGGATTACGATGCGCCCACGGTTCGACCTGGACCTGCGGATGCTGACCGCGCTCGTGGCTCTGGCCGAGGACGAGGGCCAGGAGATCAGGTCTCCTTCGGCCCTGCGCGCGTGGGCTGAGCTGGAGCTGACCGCGCACGGGACCGACCGAATCGACTACGTCGGCGACACCGTCAGCGAAGACGACCGCCAGGCGGCCGAGCAGCACGTGCGGGAGATCTTCTTGGATACGACCTGGCACAGGTCGCCGGCGTAGTCCTCGCCGGGGGCAGAAGCTGCGGGGGCGCTGCCCCCACTCCCCCGGCCCTCGTTCTGAGAGTTGTCACCGGCAACGATCTCGCGTAACCAGGCGGGCAAGCCTGAGCACAGCGACAGAGACCCTGTCCAGACTCGCCGAGCTCGACCGAAAGGCAACTGGACAAGGACATTTGCCGCAGCGCGCACCCTGCGGGACGCCTGACCGACGAGAGATCTTCCCTCACCACCCGAGGCTGATCTTTAGATTGCTAAAGCAAATTTAGAACATTAAGGTCTTGGTATGGGTAAAGAGTTGACCGAGCGACAAGCCGAGCTGCTGCAGGCCGTCCGACTGATTTCCGAGCACCACAAGGCCGTCAAGGCCCAAGAGGCTCAACTCAAGATCTTGTACGACGCGGCGATCCGAGCTGCGGCCGTTGAAGGAGTACGGCAGACGCGAATCGCGGACGCCACGGACCTCAGCGACGGCCGGATCTCCCAGATCGTCAAGCGGCCCGACGTCAAGCTCTGGTGGAGTCCAGATCGCAACGGCATCTCTCCGCGCGACGAGTGGCTCGCCTGGCTGGACAAGCACCCTGAACCACCGCAGTAGCTCACCAATTCACCGCATCACCCAAGCGGTGACCGGACCCCGATTTTGCAGACCCGGGCCCGGCCACCAGATCCCACCACTGAGGCAGGAGCACACCATCATGTCATCGACCACGAACGCCGGGCCGAGCCATGCCCGGAACGCGCAGCGGTACGCCTCTGGCTACCGCCGCGCCGAGCAGATGCTGGCCGGCCACAGCCGCGACCAGCTCCGCGGCTACAAGCGGACCTTGAAAGCGCGTCTTCTCCGCGCCGAGTTCGGCAGCCCAACCTACGCCGTGGCGCTGGGCGCCTGGACCTACATCAATGACCGGCTCAACACCGGGCCTGGCCGGCGCACCACCCGAGCGCGTCGTCGCATCGCGCGGCGCTACCCCGTCCGCGGCTCCAAGTGGTGACGCCGCAGCGTCGCCGGCACCCGGCGAACGTGTCGGTGCTGGCCGGGAGCCTGAAAGCCACGACGAAGGGGAGGACGACATGACCGACGCCTCTGCTCTGGGCCCAGTAGACGAGCTGCTGCTGGCCTGCGCTACCTGGGAGAACCTCGTTGAGCAGCTCGACGGAACAGGCCTGGTGGCCGAGCTCGGACAGTTGCGGCGCGTCGATCTGGGGAAGGTGGTCGACGCCCTGAGCAAGACGCTCGGCGCGACCCAGCAGATCGCCGAGCTCGTCGCCGACCAGGTCGACCAGTTCAACGCGCAGCCGCACGAAATGGCTGAGGCGATCAGCGCGCTCGAGGGTGCCGGGATGTGTCTGTACGAGGTTCACCGTGAGCTCGACCCGCCCGCCGGCCCGAGAACTCGCTACTGACTGAGTGCGGCCGGGGCCGCCAGTAGCGTTCCCCGGCCGCCTTCTTTCCCGAGACTACGAGAGGCACCGAAATCTATGAACGAGATTCAGCCCAGTGACGAAGTACGGCAGCTGACCCAGGAACTCGGTGAGCGACTGGACCGGGGCCGGCAGGCGGCAGCTGCGACCCGTGGTGCTGCCGGCGTCCGCGCTATCGAGCTGTGGCGCCAGAGGGAGCTCGTACGGCGAGCCCGGGACAACTCCCTGGCCACCGATGATCCGACCGCAGCCCAACGGGTGCACGGGATCCACCTGGTCGAGATCGACATTGAACTGACGGAACTGCTCGATCGCGGCGTGCCTCCCCACGCTGCGCAGTCCGTAGCGCTGGCAGGGTCCGCGTCCGCGCTGCTGCGCGACCTTGTCACCACACAGGGCGTCGAGTCGCGGTCGGTGAATGAGTGGCTGGCCCGTTTCGACAAGTGGATGGCGAAGTACGGGGAGATCGAGCCGCCGCCGGAGTCGGCAACTGATGCTGGGGAAGCCGATGGTCGATGACGACCTCACGGCCCTCGAACTGGCCATGCAGCTACGCTCCGGCTCGCCGGCGGCTGTCGACCTGCCCGACGAACTGCGGTTGCTCGTGACCGCACCGGTTCGTGAGGCGATCGCCGCTATTCTCCTGGGCGAGCTCGCACAGCGGATCCGCCGCGAAACCACCACCGCTGACCTTCAACAGAACGGATATGCCTGATGCGACCGACCATGGCACCCGAGGTCGCCGAGCACCTCGGTGACGCCGCTGAACGGCACCTGGCGGAGGCCGAGGTGGGCGTCGGTATGTGCCGGGACTGCTCTCAGCCGATCGAGACCAGCAAGGAGGCCTCGTCCCTGGTATTGCTGATCTCCGACCCGGACGAAGCACCGGGCGAGCTCACCGCGCTCGCACTCACCCACGCCACCTGCTCCGGTTCAGAGGTGCGGCACCTCCCGCGCGCCGAGCTCCGCAACTACCTCGACGCGGCCGACCACCCGGCTCAGTCCGTCAGCGCGATGAGTGCCATTCTCCAGCTCCCGGGCGGGCCGGTACGTCCGGTGCTGTTCGTGTCGAACCACGGGGAAGTCACCCTCGTCACCGACGACGGACTCCGGATCGACGGTACGTCGGCGGCACTGTTCGACGCCGGCTGGGAACAGGTCACGCAGGTCCAGAAGGAGAACCCCGCCGCCCGGGTGGAGACGCGGGTCCGGTTCACGCCCATCAGGATGCAGCAGCCGTTCGTCCTAGGGCGTCTGGTGCTCAGCACCGGCCTGTCGGTGATGGCCGATCTGGAACTGGCCGTACACCCGATCTGGGTCCAGCTGGTGGCCGAGCACGGCCAGGTTGCCGTGTACTCCGGCCGGCTGTCGATCCAGCACTGGACCGGGATCGACTGGGACCGGATCGACCGCGAGATCAGCGCTGGGTTGCTGGCTGGCGCGATGCTCCCCGCCGACATGATCTTGTAGAACGACCACAACTGCGAGGGGTCCCCGGCGCTCGGCCGAGGACCCCTCTTTGGTGGCCCGAGAGATCCGAAGCAGCTCGGGACACGGCTCATGGTGGCTCAGTACATCGAGACGTGCACGTGGTTGAAGTGCCCGCCGTTGGGGTCGTTCGCGTCGTAGACGCCGCCGCCGCTGTACTTCTCCCACGTCCCACGGCTAGCCGACCAGATCCGGCCGTACCAGATCACGTAGCGCACGCCGGTCTGCCTGGCGGTACTGAGGGTCCAGGCCGCGATGCGATCTCCCTTAGCCTTCTCCGCTGCGTTCTTGCGGGCGTCACGACCGGTCATGAGGTCGCACGCGCGTCCACGGGGATGGTCGCTGGTCGGGTTCCACGCGTGCGCGTCCCAGCAGCTCATGCCCTGTCCTCGAAGGGCGGTCCGCGCCTGCATGATCCAGGCAGCGGTCCGCGGGGTGACGCAGCCACGCCCGTTGCTGGGGTCCGGTACGACGCTGCAGGACTCCTCGGGCCATGTTCCGTCGATCGGCCCGGTATCGCCGGGTCCAGTGCAGGGGTTGAGGATCGGCGCGCCGGATGGGCCGGTGGTCGCGCCTGGGCGAGATGGTCGGCCGCCGTAGGGGTCGCCCGGCCGGTCGAGGTTGATGCCCGCTTCGGCGGCGAGCTTGAGAGCGGTGCCTTCGTGGCGGGCGTAGGCGTCAGGGAAGGCCGAGACCTGCACGGCCTGAGCCGCTTCGGTCAAGGGCATGGTGTACCAGCCGTCGATATCGATCAGTCCTGGCGGCGGTGGGTCCTGGGGGCCGACCCCGAAGAACGCGCGGGTGGCGTACTCCTCGGTCTGGAGCTGCTGCTTGCTGCCCCAGCCGGTACTGGGGCGTTGCTGGAAGATGCCGACGGAGTCGGCGTGACCACCGGGCAGGTTGCGGATCTGGGATTCCTGCAGGGCCGTCATGATGGCGACCAGCGTCGCGCGGCCGGGCAGGTTGTTCTCGACGGCGATCCGGTCGAACATCTTCACGTACTCGATCTGCTGTGCGTGCAGTGGCCCGTCGGTTTCAGGCTGGTCAGTCCCCGAGCCGGGAACCTCGATCGAGCACCCGGCCGCGACGGTGTTCGTCTTGGCGGCGGGAGCGAGCGCGAACAGGGCGATGATCAGTGCGAAGGCGGCGAGGATGCCGACCTTGACCATGGCGCCTCGGCCGAGCAGCGCTGCTCCGGCGCTGCCGGCCTTGGCGAGGTCGCGTTCGTCGTACATCAGCCGGTCTTGCCGGCGATTGAGCTGATCCTCCAGCTACCGCGATCGGGCACCACCGTGACCAGCGCTCGCAGCTCGAACCGGGCGGGGCGTTTGCCGGTCACCTGAATCTGCGCGACCAGGAGGCGCGTGACTCTGGTCGGGGTGTCTGCCGGCGCGCCGCCAGTCGCCGGCGGTGCGGTGATGCTGACCTGCCGGACACGAGACGCTCCCTGATCGGTCGCGAGCGCGTCGTACGTCGGGTCACCGGCCTCCTTGAGTGATTCCTGCACATCGTCGGTGAAGTACGGCTCCATCCGGTCGACCAGGGCGTCGTACGTCTCGACGGCCGGTTGGCGGGCGTAGAACTGCTTCGCCCATGTCTGCAGGATGCCGTCGACCTGGGAGGCCTGCAGCACCGGCGTCGACGTCGTGGGCGAGCTCGTGACGCTCGAAGACGGCTGGACAGTCGGGCCGCCGGTGGCGGCCTCGGTCGGCCGCAGAATCGTCACCCCTCCCCCGTCGTCACTGCCTCGAGCAGGCTCGTCCTTGGTGAACCATTTCGGTACGACGTAGGCCGCGCTGAACACCAGCGCGATCACGACGACGACAGCACCGAGCATGGCCCCTGGGCTGACCGGCTCCTGGTTGCGGCGTTCCTCGCGGATCCAGGCGGCCCGCTTCTGCCGGTCGGCCTTGCGCCAGCGCCGCTTGTTGCGGCGCCGGCCTCGGCCCGATTCGGTATCGAGGATCTCGTCGGAGTAGTCGTAGTCCGGATTCAGCAGGTCACGCCAGTCGTTGGGGCGCTGCGGATCCTGCGTCATGACGTCCTTTCCGGGATCCGCTCACGAGGAGGCGGACCACTGGGCGGCTCGGCGTTGTAGACACGGAAGGTCCGCTGCTGGGGGCGCACCGGCCGTAGCCGGGCTCCGGGCGGCGGGGGTCCTTCGCGCAGAGTCGGCGTGCTCGGCCGCACGGTCTCGTAGCGCGTCGTCGCCCGACCGGGCCGGTAGGCCTTGGCCGGTGTGTGCGTCCGCTCCGCATCGCCCGGCCGAGTCGTGCCCCGGCCGGGACCTCGCGACGGCGTGTGCGTCCGCTCCGCATCGCCCGGCCGAGTTGTGCCCCGGCCGACACCTCGCGACGGCTGGTGCGACGGGAGTCGATCGCCCTCGGTCTTGCGGCGCTCCGACTTGCCGTCGTCACCCGGTGCGGGCTTAGAGGTCGAGGCGGTGGTCGAGACCGGGGTCACCGTGGCCGGGGGAACCGTGGCCGGCTTCGCGGCGATCTTGTCGGGGTCGCCGACGGTCACCGCGTGGCGGTCCTTGCCCGCAGGCTCGGCTGAAACTGTCCGTGGCCGGGGCACATTGATCTGCTCTTCGCGCTGAGCTGGGTCCTTCGGTACCTCGGCGCGCGCTGCCTCGGGCTGCTGACCTGGCCCGTCTCCCGGCCGGCCTCCCGGCTGGCCACCCGGCCGTGGCCGGGGTCCGCGGCTGTGCTGCGGTTCTTGGGGCGGCATCGGCCGTGGTGGCGGTGGCTTGATTCCATCCTCGTCGCCAGGGAGCCGCTCGGACTTGGGCCGGTCGCCGCCGTCTCGCCGCGACTTCGGCGTTCGCTTGGTCTGGCCGCGGCCGGTGGACCGAAACAGGCTGCCGATCCCCCGGGTGACCTGGCGCAGTGCCATCGCGCCGACGAGTCCGCTGCTGCCGTACCCGGGCCGCATCATCTGTGTGATGCCTTCGAGCATCCGCCGCAGTCGGAACGCCGCGAACAGTACGACGATGGCCAGGCCGTTGGTCGGCAGCCAGCCCATCGTTCCTGACAGGGAGTAGATCGCGGTCACCAAAGACAAGGTGGTGCCGAAGACCAGGAGGGCGAGGATCGACTGGAGCACAAGGCCGATGAGCATCTCGAACCAGTTAATGCCCCATTGCCGTGGCCGGCCGGGGATGACCCACAGACAGGCAAAGAAGACACCGGTGACGAGCAGGAGCAGTGCGCCGATGAAGGCCATCAGCGCGGCAAAGCACAAGGCGATACTGAGAGCGGCGAAGATCGCCGCGGCGATCATAGCCAGGGACATGATGCCGATGCGCTGGATGGGGCTGTTGCCCTTGGTCCACTGCACCGTCGGGCTGTCATCACCGCCCTCTGCCCGCTTCAGCTCGTCGTTGATGTACTTCTTGCGCTTGTCGGCGTCGGTGCCGCGGTCGAGGATTGCCTTGCCGTACCGCTTGCAGGCTTCGAGGGATCCGAACTCGGCCAGGCACCACGGTGTGACGACGAAGGCGCGCCAGGTGGCATCGGCCGATTGCCGCAGCAGCTTGTCACGCTCGCTCCCGCGCTCGTACGAGGGCGCCGGCGTCTCGAAGGGCTCCGTGCTGTTGCTCGTGATCGTCCTGGTCGACGCGTCCATGACGGCGGTCGCGCCGAGCTGCCGCGCGGAGTCCAGTCCGTTGACCCATGTCGCGGCGCCGATGGTGAAGCTGACGGCGAGCAGCCCTGACGCGATCACCCAGAGCACCTGCGAGAAGCCACCGCCCTCTCGGGAGCCGCGGTGCCGGGCGAAGGCGAGCACTGCACCGAAGGCCAGCGCCGACGGCAGCAGCCAGCTGGTCAGCGCCGAGCTCGCCGAGGTCACGATCCCGGACGTCGCATCGCTGACGGCCTTGATGTCGGTGAAGCTGAACAGCCACCAGCCGACCGTGATCGCTGCCCGGGTGATGGCCACCAGGTAGAACAAGAGCAGGTTCGCGTAAGCGTTCAGGATGCCGTTGATCCCGTCCGGAACCTTGCCTTCGTCGGTGTCGAGGCTGTAGCTCATGGCGCTGTAGGCCTCGAACATGTTGCGGGTGTCGCCGTGGGTCAGATCCGGTGTGGGCAACAGATCGCCGAGGCCGGTCGGGGTGGTCTGGGTCGGCTGCGGGTCGGCAGCGCCGGCCGCGTACGCCGTGCCGGCGGTGGCGATCGTCGCGGCGATCAGCACGGTGAGAGCTAGGCGTTGTCGGTTCACTGTGCTGCCCTCCGTTCGCCGAGTGCGGTCAGGATCGGGTCGTCGGTGGCCATGGTTGCGGCGTCGGCGCTTTCGGCCTGGTCGATGAGCCACGTTCCGTCGGGCTGCTGAAGCATCCGCAGGGCGTCGTGGCTTGGAGTGTCGCCTCCGGTGGTGAGGTGGTACTCGACCAGCACGCCGGTACCTTCCGCGAGCTGCCTGGACCGGATCACCTTCGGCTCGTCGGCTTTCACGTTGCGGTCGCGTAGGTACTTACGGTCTTCCGCGCACTCGGCGACTGAGTCGTCACCCCGCTGACGTGCCGTCTCCAGGCGGCAGACCGTCTCCGGGTCGCCGGCGTTGATGGCGTTGACGTAGGCGATCGCGGCTTGGTCGCGCTGGTCGGGCGTCGGCGTCGTCGACCCGTCCCCCTTGCTACCCGAGGCCGCGATGATCACGATGACGATCACCGCGATGATCAGGGCCAGGAGGGCGATGCCAATCAAGAGGCGTCGGCGGCGCGGGTTCTGGTCCGTGGGCGGAGCGGGGGTCATGCAACGCCCTCCTCGTCGGCGTACTCGTACTCGTCGAAGTACTCGTCCTCGAGCTCGTCCTCCGGCTCTCCAGGCCGGCCTTGGCCCGAGGTGGGGCTCGTGTTGAGTTGGCGCGCGATTTCGGCGTTCGGGTACTCCCACTGCACTGAGGCGACTTCGTCGCGCCGGTCGCGCATCAGGCAGTGACCGTGCCAGATGGAACGGTCGGGCTTGGTGTTGATGTTGCGGATCATGTTGTAGGTGCTCGGGTGGTTGGGCAGCCCAAGCAGCTCGGCTGCGCCGACGAGCTGGTCCATCGACCGCAGCGAGAACACGAAGATCGTGCGCAGCTGCTCGACCAGCCCCGGGTTGTTTGCGATGGTCTCCGAGTCCTGTGTGTCGAGCACGAGGGACGTACCGAAGGCGCGGCCCATCCGGGCACTGCGGTCGAGGTAGGAGGCTCCGTCGTTGGTCTTGGCCAGCAGGTGGACCTCTGGGATACCGATGACCTTGGCCTGACTCCGGATCAATGGGTTGCCGCTGGTGTTGATGAGCCAGGTCAGGAGTCCGCGCAGCGTGGCCATGCCGACGCGCTCGGGGGGTGTCCACTGGTCGGGGTCGCTGGTCGGTGTGGGCAGGCTCAGGTTCGGCAGCTGGACCAGCCACAGCCCAGGTTCGGTGCTCAGCGGATCCGCGACGTCGGTCGGCGGCCCGGCAACGATGCTGCCGATACCGTCCTGCGTCAGACCCCACAGCGCCCGGCCGAGCCTGGATGCCTGCGTGTCGTCGCTGCTCATGAGCCGCTGAATCACGCCGTTGGTCGTCGGCCGCGTGCTCTCGGCGGCCTCGGTCCGGACGGCCTCGACGATCAGCGATTCGGCGCCCGCTCGGAGCTCCCGCGGCGCGATCAGCATCAGCTGGGCTGGAATCTGCAGCACCGCCTGATCGGTGGCAAGGAACCGGAACATGTCGGCGGCCCCGGAGTACTTGGGTGAGATCTCCGTGACAGCCGAAGGAATGCCGTAGTCCTTGGCCACGTCGACGACGCCGGCGAGGTCGCCTTTCAGGTCGAGGATCACTGACCAGGCGCCGCTGATCGCTGCATCCAGGCCCATCAGCATGAGGGCCGTTGACTTACCTCGGCCCGAACGGCCGATGAGGGCGGTGGTCGTGGCGTCGTTCATGCTCGCGCCGGCCGCGACGTCGTACCGCACGATGCCCGGCGTGCTGCCAGTCAGGATCCCGATCGCCGGGCCGGTGTCTTCCCCGACGCGGCTGCCGCACCAAAAGGAGCTGCCGAAGAAGGCGCTGGCCTCGCGTACGTGACCCAGGTCGGTCACTCTGAGCCGGTCCCCTGGCATAGATTCGAGCCAGAGGTCGCGCTGCTCGTTCGCGCCGATGTTCACGGCGATGCCGCGCTCGGCGTAGTGCTGGATGACAGCGTCGATGTGGATCTCGAGTTCTTCGATGGAGCTGCCGGTCACGACGAGCCGCGGGTGGTCCTCGACCAGCGTGATGCCGTCTCGGCGGATGTCGCGCTGCAGCAGCGACATGACGTCTTCGGTTTCGGCGACTTCGTCGGACGGTGTGCCGGCCGAGCTGCGGCTGGCGCTGCGCGCCTGCTCCTTGGCCGATCTCTTCGACTCGCTGACGATCTTTCCTGCGTCCTTGGGGCGCAGCACGGTGAACCGCACGGAGGCATCCACGTTCACGCTGCGTTCGGTGCCTTCCCCGGTCACGTAGGAGACCTCGGACAGGGTCCGAAGCCACTCTCCCGGGCCCGGCACCTCCAGGACCTCGTCGAACTCGTCCATCGTGAGCACACAGGCATAGGCCGATACCTGGTCGCTGACGTCGAAGATCTCGATGTGGTCGCTGTAGGGCACGATTTTGCTGGCGACCAGCCGGCCGAGGGGTGCGCCGGTGATCAGGCCGGCGCGCGGGATCCCGACGGCGCCGCGGTGCATCTCGCGCGAGATCATCCAGGAGATCTCCTCGACGCTGGCCATGCGCGCCTGCCACGGCGACTTGGCCAGAGCCTGGCCGATTTTGCGGACCTGCTGTGACAGGTGGGCCATCTCTTCTTTTGGTACCTGCTTGGTCGTCGTACCGAGCGCCTCGGCCAGTACGCCACTCTTGCCGGCGCCGCGCGTGTTCCGGTCGGCCAGCTTCACGCCAAGGAGCACGTAGCGCTGAGGCAGGTCATCGGCGTCGATTCGTGCACCGCGCTGCTCGGCCCACGCTTCGCCGTCGCCGTTGACGAATCGGCTCGCGACTTCGGCGGCGTAGTCCATGCCCGAGACCCGGCCCCACACGACCTTCAGGTGGCATTCGCGGTCGACCAGGTACCGCATGGCGAAGCGCACGACGTTGTCGAGCTCGGCGTCACGTGCCGTCTCGGTGGCAAGGTCGGTGTTCGCGGTCGGGATCAGGAACCAGGCCTCGGCTTTGGTCTCGCTGACCAGGAGGCCGGGCGCGGCCGCGATCAGCCGGGTCGGCGGTTCGGATCGATCCTTTCCCAGTCCAAGGCTGGCAAGGCCTCGCGTCAGCGTGCGGTTCATATCTCAAGCTCCTTGGGGGAGGTCTCGGCGCTGCTTGGTGAGTTTGCGGACGGTGCTGTCCCGGGCGGCAGCGATCTGGTCGGCGTCGAACAACCGGACGGTCTGGTAGATCTCGACCGGCGCGGACGCCGGGCGCCGCTCGAGCTTGGTGTGGCTCTTGGTTCGTCCCCACGAGGTCCGGGGACCCTGACGGAAGTCCAGCACCTGCCACACCGTGTCGAAGGCGATCCGGTCCCTCAGCGGAATCAGCTCCGCCGAGGTGGGCTGGCGCGACCCCAGCGAGATGACCGGACGGTGACCGCTGACGGTGTAGCGCAGCTGCAGCAGCCAGTCGGTCAACCGTCGTCGACGCCCATCGTGGGTCGGGCTTTTCTGCCAGGCGAACCAGGCAAACACCATCGGCGGGACGATGTAGATCGCGGCCTCCCACCGGCCCGGCAGCCCCACGATGGGAGCCATGAGCAAGCACCAGATCACGAACGAGACGGCCGTGAGCGCTACCTGGCGCCGCGGGGCCCCTTCGTTCAGGTCGATCCCGAGGATGTCGTACTGCCGGGTTTCGAGGTTGAGGTGCTTGGTCAGCGTCCTGCCCTGCCGCATCAGGACGTCCCGAGGATCAGCTGGCCGATCTCCTTGAGGACGTTCACGAACGCTCCGGTGGCAAAGCAGATCACCGCGACCACGACGCTGACTCCGATGTGGCCGAAGAACGTTCCCCACTCCCTCTGGGCGTAGTACTGCAGGGATCGCAGCACCAGGATGACGGAGAAGAAGATGCCGGCCACCGTGATGATCCAGTCCCTGAACGCCGCGCCGGTCGGTGCAGCCAGGGACACCATTTCGATCAGCATTTCCTATGTGCTCCTTGCTAGTTGTTGGTGATCTCGGCGACCTGCCAGCGCTGCATTCCGTCAGCGGCGGTCGATCGGATGAGGATGAGGGCGTAGTTCTGGGTCAGCCGGGTCGTGCCACCGGGCAGCTTCCATGTCACGGTGGCCTGTGCGGTCCGTCGGTCCCCGTCACCGGCATCGACGGTCCAGGTCTTCAGCGACTCCAGCTCCACCGCCTTGTTCAGGCTTCGGATGCCAGAGCCGGGTGCGGTGATCGCCGAGGTGGCCTCGTCGCTGGTCGCGTAGGCGGAGAAGAACGCGCGAGCGTCCGACTGGGTCGTCGCCGTCAGCGCCTCGTCGGTTGCCGCCGGGCCGGAGGCGTTTTCCCGCCCGATGGCGGGGCCTTCGGGGACGTAGGCCGGTGCTCCGCTGACGACGACGCGCGCTGGGCCGACCTCGATCGGCACCGATAGCCGCTGCCAGATGGCCGGCTGCGCCTTCCAGGTCTGTCCGGATCCCTTGAAGGGGATGACCCGGGCCAGGACGACGACGTGGCCTTCGTGGTCGTTGTCGGTCTTCACCGCGCCCGGGTAGACAGCTGCGACGCTCTGCACGCCTTCCCCGCTCCACCCGGCCGTGACGTCGAGGCCTTGAACCAGATCGAGGCTGATCGCCGAAGCTCGGCTGTCCCGGTTCCGCTCGTCCCAGGTCAGGTACGAGGTGGTGAACCGTGCCGCGACCTGGCTGGCCTCGGCCGCAGGGAAGGATGACAGCGCTCCGCTCGTCGTCACCGGCCCGGACCGGCCGAAGCCGTAGGGCCAGATGATCGCCCGGACGCCGGTCACGCACAGCAGGATCACGAGCAGCAGTAGCAGGTACCGCAGTACCTTGGCCGCCGGGCTGGCCTTGCGCTCTTCCACGACCGGGAACGCGTGGCCGAGTTCGCGTGCCGACCCGGCATGGGCCTTCGCCGGAGTCCCCGCTTCCCGGGCGGACTGCTCTTCCAGTGGTTCGACGACGGCCTCGATCGTCCCGTCAGGGTAGAAGGTGAGGGCGGCCGAGCCGAGGTGCTCTTCGACGTTCACCAGGACGGGCTGGTCGATGGTGCGGGCCCATTCCAGGACCTGCTGGCGCGCGTTGGCTCGCCGGGTGTCGACGTCGGCACCTTCGAGAGGGTAGGTCTTGCCGGCGATCTCCATCCGCGGGTGAGGCTCCTCGAGGTAGACCTCGACAGCGGGCGCAGCGGCTTCGCTGTCCGCGTGCTCTTCGCGCGGCGGCATGGCCAACACCTTGCGCACCACGCTCATCGCGTTCACCGTCCCGGCCTCCTTGCTTGTCGCGTGCCGCAGGCTGCGGCGGCTGCCCGGATGTGTCCGGGTACCTGGGAATTGCGCAGGGAGGCGAGTACGCCGTGACCGGCGCCCTCCTGCCCCGGGTGCCTCACGCACCCGGTCAGGCCGGCTGACCGCTTCCCCGTGGTCGTTGCCTTCATCAACAAGACGTTCCTGCTGACCATATGTGGTGGCACCGACACTGTCTGGCTGTTTTCCCACGAACTCGTTCCCCCGTTCGGATCGTGCTGGGTCACGCCGTCACCGACTTCGGATCGGTGTCGGGCTTCTGGCGGTAGGGGTCCAGGTCCTGGGCGATCAGTTCGCCCCACCCGTCGTAGCTCACCCGCTGCTCGGCCTCGGCGGCGACTCGGTCCAGGTCGATCGTGTTCTTCGCGATCTCCGCACCGATCGGGTCCTCGGACCTGTCCACGATCCGCGCGACGATCGCATCGCCGATCGCCTTGAGGCGTGCCCTGCGGCGTTCCGCGGCTTCTTCTGCCTCGAGCTCGGCTTGGCGTTCCGCGGCCTCGGCCGCGTTGAGCTCCTTCGCGTGGCGCAGTGACTCGTAGGTCCCGTAGCCGAACTCGACCGCCAGACGGCGGGCCTGCCATGTCAGTTTGAAGTCGCGCAGCCACTGGCCGATCCCGTACACCGGTGCCGGCCGAGACATCATCCCTGCGTCGCGCAGTACGTCCCGTCGACGGGCTTCGGAGTACAGCAGCCACAGCACGAACGCGAACACCGACAAGCCGGTGAAGCCGATCGCGGGGAACCACTGTCCCCAGTGCCCGACCAGGTTGAATCCGGCAGCGACCGTTGCAGCACCGAACGACATCATCCGGAACCCTGTGGCCCGCTCCCCCAGGCGCCGGCGCAGGTCCGCCGCGTACGCCGTGACGACGCCGCCGAACTCGACCACGGCGAACGCCGGAGCGACAACCGCGATCTTCCACCCGATCGGCCAGCTGGCAGGGAACGGGATGTGCTCGACACCCGCCCAGACCTGACCCGTCAGGGCTGCCGCCGCCGCGACGCCGTAGAAGCCGTACATCAACCCTTGCAGCCATGTGTGGTGCGCGCTGGTGATCGTCGCGGCCAGGACCTCGGTCCGGGCCTCGTCCTCGGCCGCGCGGCGTACCGTCGGCGCGTTTTCGATCGCCTCTGCGACGCGTACCTCGGCCTCGGCCCGGACGCGATCGGTCTCGCGCCGGGCTTCGTCCAGGCGGGCGTCAGCCTTCTGCTGCAGCTCGGCCAGCTGCTGCTCGTGCTCGGCCTGCAGCCGCGCGGTTTCCGCTGCGGCCTGTTGCTCGCTCAGTCGTACCCGTTCGGCCGAGGCGCCTTCGAGGCCGGCCAGACGCCGGGTCGCCTCCTCTGTCGCCGCTGCTGCCTCGCGCTGCGCGCGCTGCACCTGCTCATCCGCCTCCTGCCGAATCTGGCGGATCTGCTGCTCGTGCTCGGCCTGCAGCCGCTGGACGGTTGCCATGGACTGCCGCTCGGATCCGCTGAGTCGTTCGGTCAACGCGCCTTCCAGCGCGGCAACGCGCCGGTCAGCTTCCGCACGCACCTCCGCAACCGTCCGCTCAGCCCGTTCCTGAATCCTTGCTGCGTTGGCCTCTGCCGCCCGCTGGGCATTCAACGCCTGCTCACGCTCTGCCTCGGCCCGCTCGACGTCGGCCGTCAGCTCGGCGAGCGTGTCCACGGTCTCTCCGGTGCCGTCGTCGGCGATCAGCCCTCGCATCCGCATCTCTTTCATGAGATCGCGGCCCCATCCGCGGGACTTGCCGTGCTCGTCGCCCACCTCCTGCTGGGTCGGCTGGCGACGGTGACGCTCGATGTAGTCCAGGACCCAGCGCTGGCCGGCTTCCTTGAGTTCGGCGGAGGTCATCGCGTCGTAGTTCTTCGCTCCCGGTTCAGGTACGAGGGAGATGTCGGCCTGGGCCATGAACAGTCCTTGTCTCGCTTTGGTGAAAAGGCTCCTGCGGTCGCTTCGCAGTTCTAGGCGTCGGCCCACTGCGGATCCGCCACCCCGGTCGGCGCCGGCCGCGCGCTCTGAGAGTTCGTCGTACCTGGCTGCGCGGTGTGGCTTCGCGGCTGGTCACCCAGCGCCGGGCCGACGTACCGCGCCTGGATCAGGCGCCGGCTCTTCTTCTCCTTGGTCTGCGGGTCCTCCCATGCCTGGTTGCGCAGTTCGCCCACGACAATCACCTTCGAGCCGGTGCGGAGGTGCGCCTTGACCGCTTTGGCCGGCTCTCCCCAGATCTGGACGGGCCAGTAGACGGGCTCGGTCTCCACCCAAGCGCCCTGGGCGTCGCGGTACCGGTCGCTGACAGCGATCCGGAACTCGGCCACGGACTTTTCGGTGGTCGTCGTGCGCAGCTCGGGGTCGGCGGTCAGGTTGCCGACGAAGTGGTGCTCGGTCATGACGGAGTCCTCTCGGAGTAGCTCGCTGGCTGGTGGTGAGGTGTGGTGGAGCGGCCGCGAGTAGTTCCGAGGTGGTCGGTGGGGACCTGTACGGCTACTCCACTGCCTTGCCGGGTCGGGGCGCTCGGCCTCGTCCGCGGCGATGTACCGATTCCGGCGGCGGCGGGAACGGCCGGCCGCCGTTGCGTTTCTTCTCGAGCCGGGTGACTTCCTTCATCACCGACTGCACGATGAAGTCGCTCAGGTCCGCATAGCCCTCGAGCCGGCCGACGGCCGCCTCGCAGTTGCGGATGCGTGAATCCTCGGTCTCGTCGTAGATCCAGGCCTGGATCCGCCACTTGTCGCGCGTCTTCTTCGCGTCGGGCGGGGTCTCGGAGTCGTCGCTCACGGCGGTGGATCTCTCTAGTTGGAGTGCGCGCCGGCACTCGGTCTCTTATTGTCTCCATTGTCTCTCTTTGTCTCCTGACAGATTGGGACGCTAGCGGGTGTCGCAGGTCCTGGTCGCGGTTTTTTGGACGAATTGCAGGTTGTTGCAACGGCCTGAGCTCTGGCTCGGCGGGCTCGCCGGTGGTACTGCGGCCGGCGCGGGAGGCTACGGCACCGCGCCCCCTCTCCCGAGCTGTCCGGCAGCTGACCGGCGAAGCCAGCCACCCGCGGGCCAACTCCTGAAGGTGCCTTTCCTTCCAGGTGGTGCTTCTTCGGCCGGTCGCTTTCCGACCAGGCCGGCCACCGCGCGACAGCTCGGAGCTGAGGGGCTCAATGCCCCGAAGATTCGACTACCGCCGCGCTGGGTCCCCTTCTGAGCGCCCCTCACGCCGCAGCCTCCTCGGTCTCGCCGATCGCCTTGAGCCGCACCACGGCGGCAATCTCAGCCTTGGCGGCGGCTATCTCGGCTTGCGCCGAAGCCAGCTCATCGCGGGCGGACCTGATCCGGCGCGCCCGCTCGGAAATCACCTCGCCGACGACGGCACGCGCGGCGTGCAGCCGCAGCGCGTAGTTTTCGGGCAGGCTCAGCCAGTGGTAGGCGAGGGCATCGACCACAAGCGCGGTCCGGCGGGTTGTCGCCTCGGGGGCACGCCCCGGCCCGGCGGCCCGGCCGACGTACATCCTTTCGCCGGTGAGGCGCTCGCGGCGGAGCTGCTCCAGGTTGACCCCGACGGTCCCTAGCAGCTCAACGCCGTTCACACATGGCAGGTCGGCGCGGTGCCGGTGGTGGCTGTAATACGGGTCGCCACCGTCGCGGCGGCCGAACTCGACCCGCAGCCGCTCGGAGTCCTGATCGATGAGCGCCGACCCTTCACCCGTGCGCGGCTCGATGCCGAGCACGAACACACCGGAGACCCATGCGGCGTTCACCCGGTAGGCGGTCACGCCGTACCGCCAGTCATGGGCGAACTCGGCCCGGATCAGTCCGACTTCGTCGGCCTGGATGTTCACGCGCTCCACGGTGTGTTCCTTTCTGGCACGTGGCGCGCCCGGCCCCGTGACCGGGCGCGCCTGGGATCAACGGACGGTGATGGTGGGGACCTGGTCGGCCTCGCCGGTCGGACGGGCGGCTCGTCGGGCCGCGCTCTCGGTGGCCTTCACGACAGCGATTGCGGCGATCTCCTGGGCGAGCTTCGACAGCACCTCGGCCGAGTCGGCCGCCTCGGATACTGCGATGCTGGCGGCTTCGTGGTCGACCTCTACCGCGCCCGTCGGGAACACGTCTTCGGCCCAGATGCTGACGTTGTAGCCGTAGCGCTCGGCCTGGTCGGCGAGACTCTGAAACAACGTCACCTCGCCCGCCTCGTCGGCAATGACGTCGGTCTCTTCCGGTCCCTCGGTCTGGGAGATCTCAAAAACGGTCATCACCCGGAACCGGGTTTTTCCGCCTTCCTCCTCCCCGGCTGCCTCCTCGCGTGGAAGCACAATCGCTTCTACCGCGTCGGCCTCGTTCGGCTCCTGGCCTCCGTCGCGACCGCGCGGCCGCACGATCTGAAGCCCCTTCTCTCCCTTGCGGACCTGGCGGCCCCGGCTTTGCCAGCCCTTGAAGGTGTCGACCTCGTGCAGGGACATCCCCCGCTCGGCGGCCTGCTTCATCAACAGGGCCTGATTGCGCAGGCTGTATGACAGCAGGCGGCTACCGCCGCCCAGCAAGGCCGCGACCCGCGCGCCGAGCTCCGGATCGGTCAGCGCTGCGTCAGCCTCCGCCGCTAAGGCGGCGTGACGCTCCTGGAACGCCTGGCGCTGCTCGTCGGTGTAGGTCTTGCGAGTCTTGCGACGGGTCTTGGTGGTAGCCATCTCTGGTGATCCTTTTATCTCTTGAAGTCTCTTAAATCTCGTGGGCAGATTCTTGTTCGACCGCTTCGCGCGCCCGACGGACTTGACCCAGCAGTAGGAATTCCTCGTACGCCAGCTCTTCACCGCGCGGGCAACGCACGCGGTGCTTGCGCATCCCCTTGCGCGTCCGCTTCAACTCGCGCTCCAGGACCGCGAGGTCCTTTTCCGCTTCCGTCCTGCGGGTGAACAGCCGAAGCCGCCTCACTGCTGGCCGTCCTGGTCGTCGGCCTCGTCGTGCCGGGGGGTGCCGTCCTGCCACTGGTCGGCCTCGTAGCGCTCGGCACCTTCGGTGAACCCGGAGACGTACGCGCAGCATTCGACTGCGGCGTCCGAGTACCTTTCCCAAGCGCGGCGCGCGGCCTCGTCGGCGAGCGACTCTCCGGACTGGCCGTAGGCGGCGGCGTAGTTGGCGGCGCTCCAGCCTTCGTCCATCCCCCGGGCGTAAGCCTCGGTACGTGCCGTCGCGGTCTCGTCGGTCTGCAGCATCTCGGGTCTCCTTCGTCTCTTGTCTCTTATTATCTCTTATTGTCTCTTAAAGGTCAAGCTTGGTTTCAGGGGCTATCCGGTAGACGTAGGCGAGATCTTCGCGGCTCTGCAGCCGGTGTGATCCGCCGATCTCGGTCACGAACGGCCGCAGTTGGTCGCTGGGCTCGGTCACGGCTTCGGTGCTGACCCACTGCACGACGCGGCGGCCGCGCAGCTCCTCGCCGCGAGCGATCACCCGGAATTCGGTGTCGTGCTCGGTGACGATGTCGCCCGCGCTCAGTTCGGCGTAGTGGACGCGCTGAGCCTTGGTCTGGCCGCGCAGGGCGGTCACGAACTCGTCCAGCAAAACCCGGGCCTCGGTCTCGTACCAGGACAGTTCCTCTTCGTACCTTTCCTGGCGGTCGTCGTCGCCGTCGATGGCCTCGGCCATCGCTGCCAGCTTCGCCCGGTCGGGCTGTAGCGCGTCGTAGGACTTGAGGCAGGCGGCGAGCGCTGCGGGGTCGTGGGGCTGGAATGGCTCGGGCTCCGGTGCGGACTGGGTGTCGCGGTGGCTCGCCCAGGTCGCCCAGCCGAACGCGAATCCGGCGCGGTAGTCGGCCGCCAGCGGCCCATCGGGGTATCCCCCGTTGCCGTGTTCCTCGGCGAGCTGGTCGCGGACTGCGGCGCTGTCGGGTCCGGCGGTTCGGGCCGCGTGGTGTCCGGCCGCGCGACCGTTGGCGTCGGCGTCAAGGCTGGCCCGGATCTGCTTCTCACGCTCGCCGTGCGCCCGCTCGGCGGCGGCCCAGGTGCTTTCGGTCTCGATTCGGCCGGCCTGCTCCACTCCCCCGGACATCTGCGTCTTGGTCACCCAGGTCACGAGGTGGCGCAGTTCGCGCACGTCCCGGTTGCCTTCGGCGTGGCCGATGTCGGCGAGTAGTTCACAGTGGTCGACCGCGCGGCCTGCCGCGAACGCGCCCAGGACCCGCCCGGCCACACCGGCCAGGACGGACGACTGGAACCAACCGGCGATCGTCACCGCAGCGGCGTCCGAGATGTAGCGCTGCTGGCCGTTCTCGACCTTCCACAGTTCGGTTTCAAGGTCGGTGGTCAGGAGGTGGGTTTCACGTACCTGGATCTTCATTCTTCATCGCCTATGCAGTCGGTGGGGGTACAGATCAGAAGGGGTCGCGCGCGCCGAGCCGGACCGCGATGGCCTCGGCTACCGGCTCGCCGGTTGTGTCGTGGATCCATGCGGCGAGCTGGCCAAGATCGGCGGTGGGGGTGATGCTGGCTTCCCGGCCGATCGCGTCGACCAGTTGGTCAACCTCGACCTCGCAGCCGGAAGCGAAGGCGGCGAACACCGCGCCGTATCCCCCGGAGGTCTGGTACCAACTCGCGATTGCTAGCGCGTGGTCGTCGCTGATCTCGGCGGCTTGCAGTCGCTCGGCTTCCATGCCGCTGGACAGGAGCTGGCCTCCGCGAACCTGGATGGTCAGTGGTGCCGCTTGCTCCTCGCAGGTCCTGGAGCAGAAACCGGAGCTTGTCCGTGCGCCGCCGGGGCGGTCGCAGACGGGGCACTCACGGCCGTATCCGTCTTCGATGCAGCTTGCACACAGGCGGCTTTCGGGACTGGAGGCGGGCCGCTTGCTGCTATGGATGTAGCCGTCTTCACACCATCCGGTCGACGGCTTGCCGGACTGCGGGGCGTCGGTCCAGCGGTTCTCGGTGCGCTGCTGCTCTGTGCTCATACTGAAAGTTTACCTCACTAAAGATTCTTTAGCAAGCTAAAACTCCTTTAGTGAGGTTACTCACGATGGGTTTTTCGTGGTACGGCTCGGGCGCTATTTGAGGTGTGTCTCTCGTTGGTCAGGTGCCCACTGGGGACCGCGCCGAGTGGTCGCCCGGAAAGGGTCTGCCCGACGCAGGAGGGATCGAGCTTGCTCGACCCTTGGAGGGTGGCCGCTCGGTGTGGTCGGCTCTGCCCACCTGACCAACGAGAGACACACCGGCCCTTCCCAGGCTCTCAGCAGGTTAGGGCGGGGTCCGGGGCAGAGCCCCGCGTCTTTCGCCGCCGGTGGTCACGGCATGTGGGGCATCACCCTCGGTCCGATCACCGGTCAGGAACCGCGCGGTCATGGTGGGATCGCACCACAGTTGAGCAAATGACAGTGTCAGGAGCACAAACGTTCGCTGTCGGCCTGGCCTGCGGCGCCGGTCTCGGCCCCGGTCGACTCCCCTACTTGAATTCCTGGGCCGGCGCCATACAGCGTCGTACCAGACCCTCATCCGGCGGTATCAACACTGCGGTCAACGGCAAGAGCATCCGTCACCTCGAGGACCACCAACGCCTGCTGGTCAGCGCGGACAGCCGCGCGGTCACTGCATCATGCGAGACCGCTGGGACAAGGCCGCCACCGTCCAGATCTCGACCCATTCGAGATCCGTAACCCGACGGCGTACCAGCGCCTGCGCAGCTGCTGTCTGAGGGGCAGGTCGCGATGAGTTGGTGGAGATCGTTGCGGAACGCACTTGCGTCGCGGATCCCGGTCGACTTCTCGATCACGTTCCGAACGCCTTGCACGGACCGCACCACTTGCCCAGAAGTTCGCCACCCCTCGCTGACCTGCGTGATAAGGCGCCGAATGCTTGACGACACAGGTGGATGGAAGGGGTCGTCCTCCTCTACGGTGCGTTCGGGGCCTCGACATGGTCGACGTCCCACCGCGAGCCAGCCGCCTGAAAAAGATCGGTTCTCGGCGCGACGTTAGCTATCGGGCCGGGGCATGTTCCTGTCGTGGCTGCAAGCAGAGACACCCACTCTCACCAGGAGCTGTTCGACCGCGGCTGTGTCACTCTGCGGCGTACCGTCGCCGCGGGCGGAGCACAGTGATGGCAAGTGAGGTCGTAGGAGCTGCTTGTTGTACCAGAGCGCCGAAGAAATCTCGGGGCTTGTTGTCACAGAAGGCCGGCTGGGAGGGCCTTCTCCGGATATCAGCGGAAAGAAGGTGTGGCGTTCGTGCTGGACATGACTATCAGATCGCCTGGTGGCTGGCGGGTCCGATAGTCGGTGCGCAGATGGAGGAGGCGGTCCGGGGTGCGACCCGAACCGCCTCGATGAACAACCAGTCCCCGGAGTCATTCGAGAACGGAGGTTCACTCGTGAGCCTAAGTCCAAGCCCGCCGGACGGGCCATCACGTCGGCCGGTTGAGTTGCTGCTCATTCTGGCCGCGACCGTGGTCGGGTGGGCGGCGATGGTCGTCAAACCCGAGGCGGCCGCGGAGATCGGTGCGACCTGGGCAGCCACGTGTGGCCTGCTGGGAACGCTCGCGCTGCGCCGGCGTTGACCGCGCAGGTCGGGCGAAGCGACGACGGGCGGTCCCCTGGTATGGAGACCGCCCGCGTGAGGTCGAGGCCCGGCTGGCTGAGCTGCTGGTGGCTATTTCGGTGGTTCGCCGAGGTCTTCGTCGTCGCTTTGGACGACGTCGCCGAACAGCTCGGCGAGCTCTTGCGCTGTCAGTTCGTCGTCATCCACTCCCCCGGCTTCGGGTTCCGTCGGCGAATGAGCCGCGTCCTGGACCCGAACCGGGGGGCCGGCTTCGCGGTCGGGCAGGGGCAACATGTCAGCCGCCGGGTGAACTGCCGGCACCGGTGAAGGTGGGCTGGGAGCTGGAGGCAGGAGCGTTGGTGCGGGTGGCAGTTGTGGCGGCGGGGCGATGTCAACGAGCGCTTCGGCCTTGGCGGGGTGGCCCATGACGATGATCGCTTTGCCTCGCTCGAGGGCTTTGATCTGATTCGGGTGGACGATGAATTCGTCGACGGCGCGGAGGCTGCCGACTCCGGTGGCGGCTGTTTTGGTGCCGAGTACGTCGGCGTCGTCGGCCACTTGGAGGGTCTCCTTGTAGACCTGGCGGGTGCCGATCCACTTGGCCCAGTCGTCGGCGGCTTCGCCTTTTTGCTGGTGGAGGATGATGACGTTGCCGTTGGTTTTGACGGCTTCTTCGAACTCGGGCGACACGACGCGGAGGTCGGCGACGCTCTGGGTGGAGATGGCGGCAATGATGCCGGCGCCTCTGGCTCGGGCGTAGAAGGCCTCGAGTGCGGAGCCTCCGAGGGCGGAGAACTCGTCGACGACGACGAAGCAGCTGCGGCCGGTGTTGCGGAACTGTTCCGCTTGCATCCGTCCACCGATGCCGGTGAGGTCTTGGAGGGCGAGGTTGCCGATGCGGCGTGCGGCGGCCTTGTCGGTTGCGGCGTCGAGGCTGAATACGACGTAGTCGCCGGCCTGGATTGCTTCGTACAGGTCGAGCCCGTCGGGCTGGTCGACCATGACTGCGCCGGCTGCGCTCTCGGAGATGGCGGCGTAGCGGTGGTAGATGCCGCTGAGAGATCGGGCGAAGTCCTTGTCTTCGCCGCCTTCGACGACGATGAAGTTGTGGATCAGTGCGGCGACCGGGGCTGACAGCTCGGCGGTGATTGCTTCCATCCGTACTGGGTGGAGCAGGCGGACCAGGTCGGGCAGGTCGCGCCGCCATGGGCGGCGACGCCGCAGGCCAGGGTCCATGAGCTGGACCTGGTGCTCAACGAGGTCGGTCAGCGCCCGGCAGGCCAGCTGGAGCCACCGGGTACCGATGGCGCGGTAGTACGGCTCGGAGAACCCGCCATCGGCCGAGGCCTCCTCGGACTGCATCAGCTTGTTGGCGATCTCGTCGGGGGTGCCGTGCTTGAGCGGGTTGTACGTACTGGTCGCGTTGCGGCCGTCGAGGGTGATGACGTGCAGCCGTTTCCCGGCGGCGGCTGCCATCCGGCGCCGGTCCTCGATCACGTCGACGTCGCCCTTGAGGTCGAACATGATGTGCGAGTTGCGAAGGTGCCGAGCCGACTCGGCCCCGGTCAGGACCCAGGTCAGCCGGTTGATGGTGGTCGTCTTGCCGAACCCGGTGGGGCCGATCACCAGCATGTGGAGCTGGACGGCTGCGCCGGCCAGCTCGAACACCGAGGCGTCGGAGGCGCGGCCTCCGATCCGCAGCCGAAGTTCGGCCGTGCTCTGCGCCAGCGGAGCAGGCGTAGCACCCGGAACGGGCTGGTCGATGGTGGCCACTGTGGCTGCCACCTCGGCCTGCTTGGCCAGCGGTGTCACCTCGCGGAAGTCGGCGTTGTAGCGCTGCCGGCGCCACAGAACGAACAGCGCGATCGAGATCGCGCCGACGATCGAGATCGGCAGCTGCTGCAGCAGCCAGACCGGCCAGCGGTCGGCCGCGGTCGCGCCGAGCGCCTCCAGGTGGCCGCCGACGCCCGCGCCTTCCACGCCGCCGATCAGCGGCGCGGAAAAGCTTCGCCAGGCCTCGATCCAAGGCTGCAGGTAGAGCCGGTACACGGTTCCCAGGACGACCACCGTGGCCGGCAGGACGGACCAGAAGAAGAGCTTGCGGGCCGGCAGGGCCCGAAGCGCTGGAACGCGATTGGCAGCCACGACGGCTGCCACTGTCAGCACCCCGGCTACCGGGTTCAGCAGCGCGAGCACGATCAGGAGGCCGCGGCGGATCGCCTCGACATCGGTGGTCTCCTTGTCGGCCACGGTGCCACGGCGTGGCAGCCGCGGCCTGTTGTCAACCTGCCCCCGCAGTTGATCACTCACTGTAGGCATCCTCTGGTGGTAGAGCCCGCCCCCGCGAGGTGGAGGTCGCAGGACGAGGAGAGATGTCGCGCCACGGCTGGACGAAGATCTTGCGTGGCCGGCCGATCTCGGCGGCGGCCGCGTTGGCCTCGGCCGCCGCGGCCTTCACCGTCGCCTCAACTTGGGGCACGGCGTAGTACCGCACGCCCGTGATGTGGTCAGCGTAGATGTAGGCCATCATCAGGCGGACCAGCCGCCGGCTGTCCTTCCTGGAGGCCTCCAGCTCGTGGGCCCAGGTCTGGCCCTCGGGTGAGACGCTGACGAGGTCGGGGTAGAGCCATCGCAGGGACCGGCCGGTCCCCATCATCCGGACGGAGTATTTCGGGTCCTTCAGGACCCCGCCGTCGGGGGTCTCCAGGCGGCGGATTTCGCGTTCGGTGACCAGCTGGTGGCTGGGTTTATCCACAGCCACCTGACGGGCGATCGCAATCACTTCGTGGTCGTGGCGGAAGTCGGCCAGGCGGGGCTTCAGAACGCGGCCGGCGACGCCGGCGACGTTCATTCCCTCGCGGGTCAGGGACCAGGCGCTCGGCAGGTCGTGGACCATCCGGTGCATCTCGGCCAGGCCGATCTCCTTGAGGCCTCGCAGGCGCCGGTCGACCACGGTCTTCGGGGCGGACTCGCCGCGGCCAGCGAACTCTGCCGAGACCTGCACCGACGTTGCCCCACGCCATCGGCCGATCCACGCCAACCAGGCCACATCCCGCTCCGTGACCTGCCACCGCTTACTCACACCCTGCATCCCGGCCACCTATTGCACCTCCGCTCTCCCAGCCCACCTACGCCACATCACTAAATCTCTAATCTTTCCTTCCTTCCCTTTGTTTTCCTTCCCTTTGTTTTCCTTCCCTTATCTTTCCTTCCCTTGCTTTCCTTCCCTTCGTCTTTCCCTCCCTTTCTCTAACTCCATTCATGTACTTCAACACTCACAACAACTTCACTTCTCTGACTCACACCCACCCCCGTCTCTCCTCGTTCAAGACCGACACCTCCGTCCTTGTCGTTGGAGGAGGGAGGTGTCGGTCTTGAACGAGGTTTGCCGCAGGTAGAGACGGGGGTGGGTGTGAGTCAGAGAAGCACCCTAGAAACACTCTAGAAGCACCCTACAGCAGCCCGGGACCTGTGGTCACGGGCTCTTTCAGTTCAATTTGACGCGCCTAGGCGGCGCGTGTTTCTAGGCCGCGAGCATCACCTCGCGGTCGTGCAGCTCCGCCTCGGCCCAGCGGGAGCGCAGGAGTTCCTTCCGGCGATACTGGTCGTACGGCGTGAGGCTGTTGTAGATCTCCTTCCAGACCCGCTTTCTGAAGGTTCGCTCGGCCTCGCTGAGGCTGTACCACCAGCGGGCCCGGCGGAGTCTGTCGGCCGAGGCGCGCTCCAGCTGGCAGCGCTCACGGCCGGCCGCCCACTCCTCGCGGTACCGGGTCCTGTCAGCGGCCCGGGCGGCGCGGAATTCGGTCCGCTCGGCGGCGTACTGCCGTCGGCGGCCGCGCCACTCGGACCAGCCCCGGGCGGGCGCGGCCGGGGCTCGCCGGGACAGCCGGAGCTCCCACCGGCCCTGGCGGGTGGCCAGCAGCCCGCGGTCTCTCAGTTGGTCCATCCGGCAGGTCAGTAGCTGGCTCTGGCGGGTGCTCAGGTTGCCGTTCTTGGGTTCCTGGTAGCCGGCTGATCGGCGGAGGTCTGTCAGTTCGGAGGGACCTTCGAGGACCGCACTTATCCACAGGCTGAGGCTGCCGGGGGGAAGGCCGATCCAGAGGGGGTGGGCCGGGGAGGGGGTGTGACTGCTCGGTGGGGGAGTTTGTGACCCGGTGGCGAAGTTCAGAGCCAGCAGGTTCGGTGCGTAGGTGTTGGCCCCTGCGCCTTGTCCGCGCTCTCGGCTGTAGTCGAACTGGTCGACCAGCACGAGCACGTTGGCGCTGCACAGGCGCCTGAGGGCCTCTCTGCAGGTCTTGCGGTCCAGGCCGGTGTCTTCGGACACCGATCGCTCCGCGGCGGGCACAGCGGCCAACGTGCGGGCAGCGGTGAGGTACTCGCTGACGACAGCCGCAACCTGTTCGCCGCTGTGGCGTTCTCGGGTCGACCAGCTCCCCCAGGCCGACCGGACGGCGCCGGCGACGGGCAGCGTCAGCCAGTGCCAGTCGTAACCGTCTGTGAACGTCCTGGGCAGGCGTGGCTGGCTGCCAGGCTCGACCGGAGTGGCAGCCGTGGCTGCCGACCAGACGTAGGTTTCCCACCAGTGGCGGCCCTTGCGGCGGGCGCGGCTGCCAACGACATGGGTCGGGTCTGCCAGGACCTTCCAGGCCTCCGGGCCGGTGTAGCCGGCGGCTTTGAGCTTGGCAGTCACGATGAGCTCGGCGCCGGACCGGTCGGCCCTGTACGTGGGGCCGGGGCAGCGAAGGCCGTCCCAGAAGGCCGGCGAGAGCGCGATCGGCTCCCCCGCTGACTCGGCTGTGGCAGCGAGCACGGCGAATGGGCGAGCTCGGCGGGGGGCAAGGACGCCGAGACGGTGGATCCCCCGCCGCTGCAGGTCTGTCAGGAGCTCTGGGAGCTCCGCCGGTAGGGGTACCTGTCCGGCGGCGCGGTGGGGCGCGGACAGCGGGCGAAGTGTGGCCCGCCAGTCAAGCTGGGTGGCCGATAGGCTCCACTCCTGGCGCAGCTCGAGGACAAGGCTCCGAAGTATCGGCAGCAGCTCGCCGGCGGCCGCGAGCAGGTGCCAGCGGCCGGGGCCGCCGCCCGAAGGGCGTGAACACCACCAGACTGAGTGGTCATCGCACCACTGCGCCAGGTGGTAGAGCAGGGCGCTGGCAGTCTCGTCGTCGTCCAGGTCGACGTCGACGGCAGCCACGCCGGGTGCCAGCTCGGCGAAATACGACGCGCCGAGGCCGGCTGCCACCGCCTGCTGAGCGGCTTCCAGGGTTCTCACGGTGGCCACGAAGTCGTTGGCCGAGTCGATCAGGCGTACTGGGGTACGGAACAACAGGCGATCTAGCTCGTTGGCTGCCGACACGTCGGCAGCCAAAGCTTGCGATTTCAGGGTCTCGTGAGAGACTGAAACCGCCGCCCGAGCAGGCGGCAGCACAAGACGGCCCCCCTTCAGGTGGGTCGAACGGTGGAACCGAGCGAGGCAAGGGCTGGTAACTCACACCTCGTTCGGAGACTTCATGTGGGGCGGCTGCCAACGAGCAGCCGCCCCTATGTAGTTGTCAGCCAGTTGCTACCGGCTTGACTCCCTTCTGGCTTCCTCGTGGCTGCCGCTGGCTGCCACGGACTGAGTGGGGATGCGAAAGTCCAGGACGTCGGCCGACTGGTCCGCGGAAGCCGACTGCTCCTCCTCGAACCACGTGGGGAGCGCTCCACCCTCTGCGAGATCACGGAGGATGAGTTCACGCATGTACCACGAGGCTGATCGGTTCATGGCCTTTAGTCGCCTGATGACCTCAGGCATGACTTCGGGCTCGATACTGGTCGCGACGCGGTGCTTGCCCTTGTCGCTGGGGTCGTACTCCGCGAAGGCGCCCGGTGTCGGGCGCCCGGCTGGTCTGCCTCGTCCTGGGCGCATGCCGAGCAGCATTTCAACATTCCAGAACAAAAATCTCAGCGGCGCGCCGATGTTCTGGAACAAAAAAAACGGGGGTCTCTGAGACTCAGATTGAGGCTGGCGAGGGCCAGACATGGCAGCCGCAGAATGCGGCGCAGTGACATCCCGGGGACACCATGGCTGCCGCCTCGCAGTGCTGCGGCTGCCGGTGCGCGGCCTACGTCCGCCACTATCCTTTTCGTCAACCGCCGACTTATCTCACGGACTATCTCACGGCACATCTCAGGAGATGTGTCACGAGATATCTTCCGAGAGCTGTTATGACACGTGGCACGCGCTGGCTGACAGCGGCTGCCGTGCCGCTGCTTCCTGGTTGCCACCCGCTAGGCGTCGCGCAACACGTCCCCCGGCTGGCTTCGCGGTTCGCCGCCCGAGGCTTCATGTCCTTAGCCCCGGGGCCTGCTGCCCGCTGTGGCATCGTCGCTCACACACGTTCGCCAGCGTGTTGCTGTAGACATCAGCTCACCCGGGCCTCTATACAAGGTGGGTTCACTCATCCGCCGCATTAGGGGATACGCCGCCGTGACCGACCTATCAGCCCCTGCCGGCAGCATCGCGCCGACCAGCCAGCCATCCGTCCCGGTCTCCGAGCTACGTCGGATTGAGCGCCTACGTGCGTGCGGCGTCGAGCTTCCTGACGGGCAACTCGCCGATCTGACACGCCGACTCATTATCGCCATCCACGCGGGCAAGGGCGGGGTGGGCAAGACGACCACCGCTCGCGAGCTCGCTTGGATCTTCGATGCCGTCCAGCTCGATTTCGACTGGGACGAGGGCGGCCTCTCGGGCCTTTGGGGCTACCGGCACGAGACGCGCGTAAACGCTCCGTTGTTGGACGCTCTGGAGACAGGCAAGGTGCCGCGGCCTCTGAAGGGGGATGCCTTCCGGGCGGACCTCGTCCCGGGCCATCCGGACCTGGTCGAGAATCAGCCGTCTGCAGACACCACAGCGTCTCTGCTCGAGAAGTGGGTGCAGCACTGGCAGCGGCCGGTGGTTGTCGACAACCATCCGGGTGGGGGAAGCATGGCGTACGGCGCCATGGCCGCTGCGCAGATAACGGTCATGCCAACGCCGCTGGAGTACCTCGCCTTGAAGGGGCTGGCTGGCACCTTGAGGGAGATGCGCGGCTACAACATCCTCATCGTCCCGACGATCGTTCCGCCGGTTCCTCCTGAGCGCATGATCGCCATGCTGGAGGACATCAGCCAGGAATACGGCGTCCCGGTCGGACCACCGATCTCTGAGGTAAAGGCCATCAAGCGTCGGACGCGGCGGCAGGCGCTCACGTCTATCGAGCCGGTGCCTGTGACATACGCCAATTTTGTCGGCGACATGAAGGCAGTAGCGAAGGAGGTGATCGACCATGCCGGACGCGCAGCCTGAGAGTTCCAGCTCCAACGGCATCGGTGCCCTTCGCAGCCGCCGGCAGAGCCGCGCGACTCGCACGCCTCCGCCGCCCCGTCATCCCGCGCCGGGTTCGCCTGGTGGGGACGCTGCCGGCCTGGATGCCTCCGGCAGCGTCGCAGAGACGCGTCAGCCCGACGAACTGACGCGGGGCACGTCCGAGGCAACGACGACAGCAGCACCCCCGGCTGAGTCCGACGTGGCGCCTGTGACCGTCTCGCCGATCGTTGAGGCGGCCGCCTCGGAGCCTGAGGCTCCCGCAGTCACCCCGGCGTCCACGGATGCGCCCGCCGAGCCGATTGCACCGGCCGAGGAGCAGGCCTCGACGGAGTCCGTCGTGGCACAGCCTGCCCCGCCCGTTGTCGTGGAGGTGGTTCGTCCCATCGAGGCGGCACCGGTCGAGGATCCGCCTGCACCTCTGACAGCAAGTCCCGTCAGTGGGTCGGCGGTGGCCGAGGTCGGCATACCCGCTGCGGCCGCGCCGACGAGTACGCCCGGCCTGCCGGATCTCCGAATCGATCCCACTGACCCCTCGATGACGATCGTCTCGGCGACGGTCCTGTCCATCCGTGGTCACTTGATGAGGCGTTTCGAACTGGCCCGGCCGACGGCACCGAGCCATACCGTCCTCATTCTCGAAGCGGTCAAGGCGACTGCCCAGGATCTTCCGAGCCTAGTTGCGGCCGCGCGGCCGTCGGCGGCGCCGGGGGACCTCTTTCCAGCGCGTCCGCTGGGATCGGCGGGTTCGTCGGCGGTGACCGATCCGCAGCTCGATCGGCCTGAGCCACTGCGGATCAGGCCGACGGTTGGCGAGCTGACGATCATTGACGGGCTGGCGGAATGGGTGACGTCAATCGTCAGGGCGAGCACACCGCGCGCTCCCAAGGTGACGCGCTCGGAGCTGGTGTCAGCAGCGCTGGACAGCTATCTGCCACCGCTGAAAGACCTCAGCAAGCCGCGGCGCTCCTGAAGCGTCTTCGTCTTGAGACCCGGCCGTGGTTCGCGATCGCGGTCGGGTTCCTATTTGGTCCCGGTACTGCTGCCGGCCGAGGTATCTACTGACCGAGGGGCCTTCTCACGTCGGCTCACTTGCAGCCGTACGCCGTCGTGACGCCGGGTGCGCGGGGCGGCGGGGTTGTCGACCCGGCATCGCTGCAGCTGGTCCCCACGATGCACCGCGGTCACGAGACGGAGCTGCCGCGCCTTGGGCTGTTCTTCGTGGCGACGACGTGGGAAAGGCGACCCGTTCAACGCCGAGCCGCACAAATGCGGGGCGATCGAGTTGTTCCGGCTCAATGAGCTACCGGCGGAGATGGTGCCGTACCCCGAAGGCCAGCCTCGACAACGACCTGAGCGGTACGGCGTACGCCGAGCTGGGCTGGTAGTCAGAAGGTCTTCTTCATCCCGGGCTGGCCTTCTATGACCGGCGGGTCTCCGACCAGGCCGGCCACCACGCGGCAGCTCGGAGCTGAGGGGCTCAATGCCCCGAAGATCCGAAACCGCGCGGTTGAAGGGGCTCGATGCCCCTTCAACCGCGAAACCGCCACAGCGGCCAAAACAGCCGGGGCCGGGACACTTCGGATGTCCCGACCCCTACAGGTTGGCGGCAGCTCTGGTCAGGCGTCGGCTGGCCTGGACAGGATCACGTCGGCGCGGAGCCTGCCCGTGTAGTCCTTTCCGAGCTCGGTGAACTGCGACAGGGCCCGGTCGGTCCAGGGCTTCAGGTCGTCGTCTTCCAAGAGCTGAGCCAGCCCGCGTGCTGTGGTTTCGTCGGGAGCGGCGAGGACCAGTTCGCAGTATCTGGCGCTGTCGGTGAGGTCGTTGGCGTAGTAGACGGTCATTGTCGGTTCGACCGCTGTCGGTGTGGCCCGTTCCTGCTGGTCCTCATCGGTTTCGCATTCGTCGGCCTCGGGGACGCTCCAGTGTCCGCAGTGGTTGCCGATGTCGTAGAGGTTGTTCTCGTCGGGCTCGATCCGGATCGGCGCGATCGACGGGTCATGGTGCTGGGTGTAGATGAGGACGTCTCCGTCCCACTCCATGCGGGTGATGTCGTCGTCCGGCGGGGCCATCAGGTGCGCGGCGACCTTCTCGGCTTCGGCCCGGTCGAAGCTCGGCACGAGCGATCCGTTCCAGCGCTTCTCGGGGTCGTAGTGGGCCTGGAACACTTCGACGCCGTCCTGTGTCACAGGTCCGTAGGTCGTGGTCATGCTGCTGCCGTCTCCGCCTGGCGCGCGTGCCAGGCGGCACGCGACATCCACTCCCGCAGCGCCGGGGCAGTGATGCGCGGCCGGTTGAGGGCGTGGACACTCTCGATGGTCCGCTTGAGGCCACCTAGGGCGAGCTGGTGAAGCGAGCGGGTGTCGGTGCTGCTGAAGGTCTCGCCGTGCCACACGCTCAGGATGGGGTCTTGGTCGGTGCGCTCCTGACGGCTCCAGATCGTCAGGTCGCCCAGCCAGCCCTCCCCGGCTGCGGTGGTCCGTACGACGTAGCGGTGTGCCAGATTCTCCGGCTCGTCCGCGTCGGTGGGGTAGTACTCGCGTACGTGGTCGCCCTCGGCGGTCACCACGTACTCGGCATAGGCGGTCGCGGTCGGCATGATCTTGTTGGCCTTGCAGTCCTCGACGAAGCGGGCGAACTCGGGGATGAACTTCTCCGGTGAGGCGCACTCGGCGTAGAACGTGCTGTCCTGGTCGTCGCTGATGATTCGCAAGATCACGGGGTCGCCCATGGGTGGACTCCTGTTCTGCCAGACGGCGTGGCCGTCAGCCTTCGGCCGACCGTTGTTCGCCCCCTCCTGGCGAACGCAGTGATTACCCGTAAGGGAGTGGAGGTCCACTGACGTTTACCGGGCTGGCGGCACGCGAGTTTCAGCGGAAATAAGGGAGCGTGCGACCGCCGCTGAAAGTCGTGGGACGGCTGGCCGGCGCCGAAGGCGCTCAGTTGACCTCCGCGAGTGTCGGGTCATCATGAAGTCGACAGGAGGGGGGAGAACAGCTCTTCTGCAGCGCCGACGAAGTCGGCACCTTCGGCCGCAGGCCGCCCTTGTTCCTAACCCGCCAGCCAGTCGCGGGCGTGAGGTGAGGGAAAGATGCGGGGCTCCGCCCCGGACCCCGCCCTCTCTCTGGGAGTCCCGAAGCGCCGGTGGGTCTCCCACCGATCAGGTGGGACAGGCCACCACACCGGGCGGCCACCCTCCAAGGGTCGAGCTTCGCTCGATCCCTCCTGCGTCGGGCAGTCCCTTTCCGGGCGACCACCCGGCGCGGTCCACGGGTGGCACCTGACCGACGGGAGACCCACCTCAAACCACCGCACGATTGCTGCTGCAGCCCTTATCCTCAAGAGATACACAAGCTGCAGGTTGTCGAGTGGGGGAGGGGAGTCATGTCGGATCACTGGGCTAGGCGATGGCAGAAGAACGGGCACGACCGCCTGTACGTCCACGGACCTGACGGTGTGGTGGGCTGGGTGGATCTGACCACAGGCCAGGTGCACGCCCAGACGCGGAGCTCGTGGTCGACGGCCGCCGACCGCGCGGTCGCGGACTGGAAGCGCAGCCACGTCACCACGACCCCTGCCACCACTTCGACCTCGGCCCCGGCGCCGGCCCCGATCGCTTCCAGCCGGCGGGGCGATGGCCTTTTCGGGGCACTTCGCCGCGGCCGAGCGTGACCCTGCTCTGAGCCGCTTCGCCGGTTCTGGGTACCTCTTTCATCTGGCCGTGTTCTACGACTGGCGGGTCTCCGACCAGGCCGGCCACCACGCGGCAGCTCGGAGCTGAGGGGCTCGATGCCCCGAAGATCCGAAACCGCGCGGTCGAAGTGGGCTCGATGCCCCTTCGGCCGCGGTACCGCCACAGCAACCCCCGTCGTTGACCGCTCAGCAACGGGATACTGCAGAGGGGCCGGAACACTTCGGATGTCCCGGCCCTCTGGTGTTCAGGTGTTACGCGGCGTCCGTGTCGGCCGGGGTGGCGTCGTCGGCTGGGTCCTCGGCGAATTCGGGCAGTCCGGCGGCAAGCCGTTCGGTTCCGCAGGCGTCGTATCCCCGGGCGATCAGAAACCGGAGGTAGTTCCTCTGGCCGCAGCCGTCCTTGTTTCGCCAGGACTGGCGGTTCAGGGCCTTCTCGTTGGCCGCCAGGACGACGGTGAGGAGCAGGACCTGGCGGCGCTTGTCGCTGACATCGTCGGCGAGCTGTTCGAGAGCGGAACGGCGCGGGGCAATCCGCGAGTCACCGGAGTACTGGGCGCTGCTGTCCGCCGCCACCCCGAGCCAGTCGGCCGCCAGCGGGTGACCGTCCTTGAAGCTGTCGCACAGGGCGTACTGCGACACAAGCAGTTCCTTGGTCAGGTACTCCACCGCTCCGGGCGGTGGGGTCATACGCGACACCAGCTCCTTCTTGACGAACGCGCGGCGGCGCGACACGGCAGCGTCCCATTCCTTGTTGCCCTTCATCACGCGGGAGCGGTCGATACTGGCGGCCTCTTTGCGTTCGGCTTCGCGCCGCTCGGCTTCCTCGGCCGCTGCCCGATCGGCCTCGGTGAGCTGCCGGACCGGGCCCGGGTGGCACTCGATGTGCTGCGTGCACACTGCCACCCCTTCATAGCGGCCTTCCACGGGCTCGGCACCGTCGCGTTCGTCGGCGGGCAGCATGTCGAGGTCCGAGGTGAGTGTCCCGTCCGGGGCCTTGTAGTACGGCACCTCCTTGACGATGAAGGCGTGGCCTGGGCACTCGGTGTGCTGTTCGACGCTGATGCCGTCGCCGTTCTCGTCCTTCAGCGCCGTGACGTAGCGCGCTTCGTTGTACCGGTCCCAACTGGCGCGAGCCTCGGTCACCGTGAGCCCCTGAGACTCCAGCGCCGCCTTGACCTTCGCCACTGTCGCAGCACGCTTGTCCAGGTCCTTGTAGTGACGGATCAGGGAGTCCAGACCGCCGCCGGTCCGATGCCTGATCAGCAGGCTGCGGACCCGCTCGGGGTCGTCCTCGAACTCGGCGATCTTGGCGGCCGTCAGGATGTCGAGGTCTTCGTGCTCGTCCAGCATGGCGGCTCCGCCTTCGGTCTTGGCGAGCTTCTTCGCTGCCCTGACCTGGGTCTTCTGCATCCGCAGTCCCTCGGCGATGTCGGTCTCGCTCACTCCGAGCAGGCTGAGTTGGTAAGCGGCGTCGGCGTGCTCGCTGTCCTTCATGCCCTGGCGGTACGTGTTCTCCGAGCGCTGGTTGATGATGCGGGCGATCTCCTCGGCTTTGTCGTCGCCCTCCGGGCCGGTCACGATGACCGGTACCAGGTAGTTCTCGGAGATGATCGCGGCCATGGTCCGGCTCTCGCCGTACCGGACACGGGTCTTCCCTTCGGCCGTCGCCATCGCGGGCTCGCCTTCCCCCTCTCGGGTCAGGAACACCGACTGCCCTTCGGCGGTGCGTACGGCGACGATGGGCTGCAGAACCCCGGAGGTTCCGACACTGGCGATCAGGTCGGCGTCAGGCTGTGCCTTACGCACGTTCCTGTCAGTCAGCAGCGTGCGTGCGTCGTGCCACTCCAGCCGCCATTCGGGGACCAGGGCGGCCATCTGCTCCAGATCGGGTGCGGCGTGTACTTCGGCTACCACGTGACTTGCTCCGTTCTGCCAGGCAGCGGGGCCGTCAGCCTTCGGCCGACCGTTGTTCGCCCCCTCCTGGCGACGAAACTTCGGACCCGTAAGCGACTGAGCCACAACCGCCGGCGGCTGCGAGTGCGTGTGGCGCAGCGCAGCGGAGACACCCGTACCGCAGGGCACACGACGGCGGTTGTGGAGCAGGCGTGTCGGGTCAGAATGGAGTGCCAGGAGGGGGAGAACAAACGCTGTTCACAGCGCCGACGAAGTCGGCACCTTCGGCCGCAGGCCGCCATCCCTAACCCGCCGGCCAACCACACAACCCCACCCCCAGCTGGAATCTCCTATCCGGCCAGGGATCTACCGGCATGGCCGGCTTTCATCACGATCGTGACCACCAGGCGGCAGCACCGTGGTTGAGGGCTCGATGCCCGAGAACACGGAAACCGGCGAACTGGGAAAATGGCGGTGTGGCGGCCTCGATATCAGCGGGGCCGCCACACCATCAACGTCAGGTCACCGCGTCCAGTTGCGGCAGTCGCAGCTTGTGTGGCACCGCGTACGGCGGCGCTGCAGCCAGGTAGGGATCCTGCTGGGACGCTGACCCTTCAGGATTCGCCGGGCCTGGCGCTGGCTCAGGGACCTGCCGAGCGGCAGCCGGACCTGGGCCACGATCAGGTTCGCCACGTCGCGCGAGCTCGTGATCTCCAGCTCCTCACAGGAGGTACCACGTCGGCCGCCGGGGGTGTCAGTGCCGATGCGGAAGTCGTCGGTGTCGGCCGTGCTGGGGTACTGGTCCCAGCCGAAGCGGCCTGGCCCGGCAACGGCCGAGTACGCCGTGCGGCTCCTGGACTCGTCATCGACCAGGTGCCAGGCGCCCGCGTAGATCGTTGCTTCCCCGTCGCCGGTCTCCGCAACGTAGGCGGACACGCCCTGTTCGTTGATCCGATCAACGACGTCGTCTAGGTGGAGCTCGGTTCCCATCTCAGGCCACCTCGCCCAGCCCGGCTGCTGCGCGTGAGTTGTGCCACGCGATCTGCTCCTTCAGCTCTGTCTCGGCGGCGGCGGTCTCTTCCGGGCGGTTCAGCTCCATCAGCTCGATCTGGCGGCGCTTCAGGTAGTACACGGCCCACTTGTGCAGGGTCGCCGTGTCGTCGGACCGGAACGGCATCAGCACCAGGTCCTGCAGCCTGTTCGACCGACGCTTGAGCTGCTGGCAGCGAACCTTCAGGCTGCCGACCCAGCCGCCTGGTACCTGCATCACGTTCAAGTCGTAGACGAACGCCGGGGAGCCGGACACGACCGGCTCCGGGTGGTCTGCGGCGTCGATGCGGTCTTGAGGGTTTGCGGCGGTGTAGTTCTCGTAGGCCGTGCCATCTGGTGTGACCTGCTGCTGCTGGCACCAGTCCAGGAACCGCACGATCGGCGGCACTGCCTGTGTCGGCGAGGCGTCGGCAGAGAAGTACTCGCTGCGGTTGGTACGTCGGCTCTCACCGGTTACTGCCTCGGTTCGGATTTCCAGCGTCGCGGGAACGCGCACGGCAAGCCTCCTGCTCCTGCCAGGCGGCGGGCCGTCAGCTCTGGTTGGCCGACTGTTGTTCGCCCCCTCCTGGCGAGCGGAGTGGCGACCCGTAAGCGGCTGTGGAGCGGCCTCCAGCGGCCGCGTGGGCGCAGCGCAGCGCAGAACGCGCGCCCGGGCCGAGGGAGGTTGTGGAACAGGCGTGTCGGGTCAGAATGGAGTGCCAGGAGGGGGAGAACAGCTCTTCTGCAGCGCCGACGAAGTCGGCTCGTTCAGGCCGCAGGCCTGCTGCATCGTCTCTTGTAACGGCGGTCTACGCGAGCGCGCGCTGGTATGAAGAAGCATCCCCCGTACGCCGGCGTACGGGGGATAGTCGAGATGGTCGAGCGGGCGGCGCGATCAGCAGCTCAGCGCCAGACTTGGCCGTGGTCCTGCTATCGGATGGTCGTTGTAGTCGCCGCCGCCGTTTCCGCGGCACTGGGGGCACCACGGCTGCAGCTGGGAATGGCGTGCAAGCGACAGAACGACCCACATGACCGGCCCGGCGTACAGAAGTGCTTCGATCTGTTCGGAGATGAGACCAGCATGCCGGGCGAGACCGAGCAGCCCGATGGTTGCTGCCGCGATGCCGATCCACCCCCACCGGTGCGTCCGTATCCAGTGGACCGTTGTCAGGTTCCGGCGGTACCGCTCGGCGCGGGCCGATCCGTCGAGTGGCATCTCGGCGATACAGCGCTCGCACAGCGGGCCGCGCGCATGCAGCAACAGCGCGAGGCCGGCGTGCAGGACGGTCGTAGTCCAACCGAGCTCGAGCCCGAAGGCGAGCCTGCTGGGTAAACCGACGAGCAGCTCGGCAGCTGTGTAGGCGACCTGCGCAGCGAAGGCGGTCAAAAGGATCCGGGACGCGTGGTGGCCGATCCAGGGACTGACGAAGAGGTCGTAACGCACGTGGTGCTATCCGATCTGAGAGCCCGGTACCTCGGGCTGTGGCTGGTGGTCAGGCCTTCTGGCCGATTCCGCCGGCGATGCAGTTCTCGATCCAACTGTTGTCGCGGGCGGTCTGTACTTTGGGCCACCACTGAACGCAGGGAACGACGCCGGGTGGCAGGAGAGCCTGGCCGGGGAACATAGCCTCGATCTCTTCGTGGCTCCGAAACCAGCCAGCTCCTATGGTGCTGGTGGTGAGTGTCTTCTCGATCTGGCGTACGACGCTGCTGGTGGCGTCTTCTGGGTCGAGGAAGTGTGTGATGACGGTGCACGAGCCAGTGGCGAGTGCGTCGACGTAGGTCTGCATCGTTGTCGCGACGTCGGGGGCGGCGCCGGGGTGGTAGTGCAGGACCGCGGTGCAGAAGATCGCGATCGGCGCTGACCAGTCAAGGAACGTGGTGAGCTCGGGCTGCTGCAGCAACTGGGCGGGGTCGAAGATGTCTCCGTCCACCACGAGGACGCGTTCGTTGACCGCCAGGAGCCCGTGTGCGTGGGCTAGGACGCTCGGGACCTGGTCGACGTAGACGACCTTCGCGTGCGGGTTCAGCGACTGAACGACGTCGTGCAGGTTGCCATCTGGTGTGGGCAGGCCGACGCCGAGGTCGATGTACTGGGTGATGCCGAGCTCGGACGTCAGGAAGGCCGCGGCGCCGCGAACGAAGTGCTTGTTCGCGGCCTCGAGGTCGGAGAAATGCGCGGTCGCCTGAGCGAGTCCCTCGTACAGCACTCGGTCGGCGAGGAAGTTGTCTTTGCCACCGCCTGCGAGATTCCAGAGGCGGGCCGTACTCGGCTGGCGCGGGTCGTCGATGCAGGAGCCAGTATCCGCGGGGGCTGACTTCGCCTCCGATGGGCTGGTCTCGTTCGGCATCGTGCGGGCCTCTTCCGTGGGTGGCGGGCGTGGGGACTGGGGGAGGAGCCCCCGGCAACCCGGGGGGAGTCGGGCGAGATCCACTCCACAGGGGGGGAGAGCAGATAGCCGGGGGCTCCGGTAGGTGGCGGCGACGCCGCTGGGTGTCGTCAGATCCGCCCGAACTGACTCGGCGCCGCCGCCGGCTCAAAGGTCTTCGTCGTGCCAGCGCCGGAACGTGTCGTTGAGCCGCCGCCACCACCGAGCAGCCCGGTGGTTCAGCAAGCGCACGAAGTCGCTCCAGCGCTGACGCATGCATCAGGTGTGGCAGCGGGGCGGGGTGGTCCCGCTTCGAGCCTTCATCTGACCTCCCTCGGATCCGGGCGCGTGAGCGCAACGGGGCGGGTAGCAGCGAGACCACCCGGAAGTAGCGCAGCGACTTCACTGCGTGACCAGCTTTGCTGGAGGCCGCCGGGCATGGGAGAGCGATTTACTGGGAGATCTACTGGGAGGATTACTGGGAGATATGGCGCAGCCACGCATTGGATGCTGTGCTGGCATCTGCCTATGGTGGAAGCGCGTGGCGTACGGGGAAGGTCAAGAAGTGGCCGCAAGGAGCGAACGCAACCTCAAGCTGAGGGATGCGCGCCGCGCACTGGGCATGACGCAGGCAGAGCTCGCGGAGCGGGTATCGCGGCGTCTCAGGTTGGATCCGCCGATCGATGGGAATTACCTGTCGAAACTCGAGCGGGGGATCTACACCTGGCCCACGGAGGCGTACCGCCAGGCGATGAGGGCAGAGCTGGGGGCCGGCTCCGATGCCGAACTCGGCTTCTACAGCAGCCGCTCTGCCCCGGAACAGGACCCGCCCAACGTGGATCGCCGCAGCTTCTTCGCACTCGGACCGGCCGCCGTGGCCGGTGGAATGATCGGTGGCTCGTCGGCCGCGGACTTCCTCGCCAGCATCGACTTGCCGGATCAGGCGCCGGCGCTGGTCGGCCGCGCTGACGTCGACCACATCGCCCAGAGCATCAGGGCGTTCAAGGCCTGGGACCGCAGCGTCGGAGGGGAGCTGTCGATCCATGCGGTCGCGGGACAGCTGCGGTGGGCCGCGAGACTGCTGGACGCTCGCGCTACCCAGCCTGGTGTCCGCGATGACCTGCACAGCGCGGTCGGCCATTTGGCGCAGGTGCTGGCATGGATGGTGGTGGACTGCGGGGCGCACGACGTCGCGCATCGATACTTCCGGTTCGCGGTGCACTGCGCGGAGGAGGCCGGGAACCACAGCCTTCGCTCGGTTGTGCTGTCGACCATGTCGCGCCACCATTTCCTCCTCGGGCAGTACGACGACGCGCTGAGCACCATTGAGCTCGCTCAGGTTCGCGCCGATCGACTGCCGGAGGCCGAACAATCGATGCTCAGCGTCGTGCGGTCACGGCCGCTGGCCAAGCTCGGCCGGCGATCGGATGCCCTTGCAGCGATCGGCACCGCCGAGGACCTGTTCGCCGCCCACGACCCGCGCCGGCATCAGCAGGTCGCGTGGATGGAGTTCTTCGACCAGGCCGAGCTCGCCGGCGACGCAGGCCACAGCCTTGCTGACCTGGCACTGGCGGGTGCGGCGCCCGAGCCGGCCCTGGACCAGCTCTGCTACGCCGTGGCCAGCCATACGGCCGGCTACAACCGCGCCCGGGCGTTCTGTCATCTCAAGAGCGCTGCTCTGTGGATGAAGGTCGATCCCGCGGTCGGCGTCCAGCAAGGAGCTCAAGCGATCGGCGACGCCGAGTCGCTGCGCTCGGGACGGGTCCGCAGCTACATGCGCGACCTTCACAGCGCGGCGGCCCCGCACAAGAAGCGGAGCGACGTCGCCGTACTGCGGCGGGACATCGTCCGGCTGGCTCAAGTGCCGGCGTGATGAGCGAAGTTCCGCACGACGAACTCGAACGTCTCAAGGCGGCTGTTGAACGGGCAGGGATCGAGCTGCGGGAGCCTCAGCTGCTGAGCCTCGGTGACAGCGCCACGATCGCGGTGAACGACGAGGTGATCGCGAAGGTCACTCGCTTCCCTGGTCAGCAATCGGTGGCCCACCGGGAGGTTGCGGTCTCACGGTGGCTGGCGGACGAGGGGGTTCCTGCGGTGACAGCCGTTGCCGATGCGGTTGATGAGGGCTCATACGCCGTGACGTTTTGGCAGCGAGTCCCTGAGCACCGCTCCGGGACGGCGGCCGAGGTTGCCGCGTGCCTGGCCCAGCTGCATGCGATCCCGGTCGACTCGGCGCCGGAGCTGGAGGAGGTTCAGCCGTTCGTGCGGGTCGCCGACCGGATCGACGCGTCCCCGCTCGACGTCGAGGACAAGCAGTTTCTGCACGAGCGCCTGGACGAGCTGCAGGAGCAGTGGCCGCCGCCTGCCGGGCTCGGTACGGCGATCCTGCATGGGGACCCGAACACCGGCAATGTGGTCGCGACACCGGACGGGCAGGTGCTGGTGTGGGATCTCGAGCGGTTCTCGATCGGGCCGCGCGAGTGGGATCTGACGCTGCAGGCGGTCAGCTACGACACCTGCGGCTGGCTCAGCGATAAGGAGTACGGCGAGTTCGTCGCCGCGTACGGCCACGACGTCACCGCAGCCGAGCACTACCCCATCTTTCGGGACGTTCGCGAACTGCGGATGACCAGCTGGCTGGCGAACAAGGCCGATCAGGATCCAGCAGTGCGGGCTGAGGCCCAGCGGCGGGTCGCGTGCCTGCGTGGCCGGCACGGCGAGCGGCCTTGGAGCTGGCAGGCGGGTTGACCAGGCCGAGACGAGCGCAGCTGCTCGCCCCGGCCTGGCGGAGTCCTCGGCCTCGGGGGGAGTACCTCGACGGGCCGGACAGGTCCGGCCGTTGCGGATCGAGGCTGCCGGAGACTCCGGTCAGGGAGGCGGGATCGGGAGCCGGCGTTGAGGATGGCGCCGGCTGCTTGGTGTCTGGAAGCTGAGGAGGCATCCAGTACGCCGATCCCGCCTCGGTTCAGGTGCCCACAGGGCGGATCATCGCGTTCGTGCGGCTCTCGATGCGCTGCTGCTTGGTCTCGGCAACGGCGACGAGGGCAGCGACATGGTCGAGGCTAGGCACCAGCACGTGCGCGGGGTTGTATCGCTCGATCGCCACGAGCAGAGCACGGAACATCGATCCGTCGGCGTCGGGCTGGTCGACGTAGATGCTGCCGAGCTGCAGGCGCGCGGCGATGGCGTACTCGCCCAACCGCGCCCGAACCTCGGCGATCGCCGACTCGTCGGTCAGTTGTGCAGCGTCGATGTAGCCGAGAACGAACGGGCGGGTTGCGTCGTCGCCGACGTTGCCGCCGACGGCATCGCTGGTGCCGGCTTCGATCACGCTAGGGAGCAACGCGGGACCCCGACGCCCATAGATGGTGTTCATGGCAGTCACCTCTGGATTCCGGCGGTGACCAGCTCGCACACGGTCGCAGGCTCGGGATCGATCCAGTGGACCTCGGTCTTGCCGCCGTGGCCGTGAACGGCCAGGAGGGCTTCGATGCTGTCCCAGACGGCCGTGCAGGGAGTGTTGGAGATCCACCGGACGGCGACCGAGCCATCGCTGTACTGGACGCCTTCGGCGACGTCGCCGGTGCCGCTGACGTCAGAAACGTCCACATAGCGATGGAGCTTGAATCGGCGCAGTGTCATCGTTCGGGGTCCGTCCTGTGAGGTGGGCGTGGCCTGCCAGAGCGGTGACCGCGGGTGCGGCCGTGGAGATCGGGGTCGTCGTCGCGGCGCCACGTGGACCCCTGGGCCGATGCCGTGAGGCGGACTGTGCCGACGCGCAGCACCACTCGGATTCCGGACAGCTTCTGCTCGAACGGCAGTGCGCTGTTCAGAATCCGTTCGACAGCAACGAGCTTGTCCGAGTCGTTCACCGTCGGGACTGGGACGCATCGTGGTCCTTCCCGCCAGGAGTAGCCGCGATCGTCGACGTCTGGTCGCGGCTACTGGCTGCTGCTGTTTTCACCGCGGGGTGTCCTTGTCGGAGCTCGGCATTCGGTGGTTGCAGGTGGAGCGGCGCGGCGGGCGCCGAAGTGTGACTCGTGCGCCCGCCGCACCGGCAGGGGACAGGTCCTCGACCATCCGGGGGCCTTCCATGGCCGAGGACCTGGCAGGGCAGAGGCGGGGATCGGGCTCAGCGCTGGGGCCGAGCTGGACGATGACGTGATCCCCGCCCCTGGTCTCAGGGCCGGGACGGACCGCCAGCTGGGGTCTCGCCCGAAGGTGCCGCGCTGTACGGGGTGTTGGTCACTCGGCAGCTGGCAAACTGCCGGCGCATGGCGGCCTCGTATACCGCCGCCTCGACCGGATCCGGCTCGAGGTGGTCGATAAAGGCGTGCTTCCCGAACCAGACCTGGATCTGTCGTACGGCCGGCGGAGCAACGACGATGGTTCTCATCAGCGCTCCGCAAAGTCGACGCTGATGTCGCGCAGGATCTGGATCCACGCGACGGCCGCGGCGGCGATCAGGCCGTAGAACACGATGGTGTGGAGCATGGCGTCCTCCCCGTTGGTCGATGAGCTGGATTCAGCTCGTCTGGCGGTCCGGGTGCGAAGTGTTTGTGGCGCCCCGACTGTCTCCCGGTCATTCGATCTTCGCTGGCAGCCACAGGCGTTCGACAGGACAGTCAACCCCCCTAAAAACCCCTCAGATTGACGCTCCGAGTGGGTCCGCACAGCTCGGCAGCGCGGGTCAACCCCTCTAAATACCCCTCAGATTGACGCTCCGAGCCCGTCCGAGACCACGGAACGTGGTCTAGCGTGAACGGTGAGCGAAACCCTGGGGAGGAGCACGCGATGGCTTCCGACGTAGCAGTGCCGAATGTCCGCCTGACCCGGCTGATTGCCGACCATGGATGGACTCAGGCACGCACGGCAGAGCTCATCAACGCTGCGGTGCAGCAGGCGACTCAACAGCCGGGAAACTACTCTGCAGAGCAGATCCGCCGGCTGGAGCGCGGCGAGGTGACGTGGCCTCACACCGTTTACCGAGCGGCGATCTGCGCAGTCTTCGGAGTCACCGAGGAAGAAGCTGGGCTGCGGTCCAAGCGGATGGTCTCCACGACGGTGGCAGACACCGACGAGTCCGACGAGAACCTACGCAGAGTCCAGTTCATGCGGGGCCTTCGAAGCGCACCCGCGATGGCGGGGCTGCCTCCAGCGCTGCACAACGGATCAGGCCCGGTCTCGGCGCGAGCGGAGATCCCGCTGCGGATCGGGCCGGAAGACGTTCATCAGGTCACCAAGGTCGCTGACGTGTTCCGGGCGGCCGACCATGCTGGTCATCCGCCGTCCGGGGAGGCGATGGCTGCGGAACTGCGGTCCGCCCTTCGTCTGCTCGAGGCCAAGGCCGATCGCGGGACCAAGGTCGCGATGCAGGTCGCCGTTGGCCGCCTGGCGAACGTGATCGGGTGGTCGCAATTCGATGCCGGCTGCCACGCTGAGGCCGACCAGTACTTCCGGATCGGTCTCTACAACGCCGAAGAGGCCGGTGCCTGGTGGTTGAGAGCCGACGTACTGACCCACATGGCTCGCCAGGCTGTCTACCTCGAGAGGGCCGATGACGCGCTGACGCTGATCGGTACGGCGAAGATCCGCGAGGACAGGCTGTCGTCACTGCGCCGCTCTGCGCTGTGCATCGTGGAAGCCCGGGCATTCAGCGAGCTCGGCGAAGCGCGCGAAGCGACCCGCTCGGTCGACCGGGCCGTCCAGTTCTTCCAGGAGGTCGACGACCGCGACGATCCGGACTGGGAGATCTACTCCGACTTCTTCTCCGAAGCCCAGCTCAACGGCGACACCGGCCATGGCCTGTGGGCCGTAGCCGCACAGGGACTCGAAACCGCGAACGCCATGGCACGCCTCGAGGCCGCGATCGACAGCTACCCCGACCGCTACGCGAGGTCCCGGCTGTTCTGTATGGCGCGGCTGGCCGCCCTCATGTTGCTGCAGGGCGATCCCGACGAGGGCGTCGCACTGGCGCGGCAGGCTTTGGCCGCTGCGCAGGAGGTCCGATCGATGCGGGTTCGTGACGACCTCGGCAAACTCCACAGCGCCACCGCAGCCAGGCGCGACAGCCATCCAGGTGTCGCCGGCCTGCGCCGCGAGCTTGCGGCCGCTCACCGCGGCAACAACTATGCCGAGATCGTCACCTGACCGGCGACGTGCTGGTCGTCACACTGTCAACCCCTCACCACGATCCGGAGGGATCCGCTCGTAAGATCACGACCCATGGCGCGCACCGTGGTGATCAGCGGCGGAGGATCCGGCATCGGGTTCGCAGCTGCGGAGACATTCGCAGCAGATGGCGACCAGGTCGTCCTCCTCGGCCGGCGCCAGGAGGTGCTGGCTGAGGCCGCCGAGAAGATCCCCGGCGCTGCGTTCTTCCCGGTCGATCTCACTGATCCGCGCGCCACTCGTGCTGCGGCCGACTTCATCTACCAGCAGTACGGCACCGTCGACGTGATCGTCCACAGTGCCGGTGGGAACGGCGTGCTCGAAACTCCGGTTGAGCATGCCGATCTGCTCGAAGCGATCGCTCACGACTGGACGCTGAACTTTCGGCTCAACACCCTGACGGCGGTGCTGCTGACAGAGGCTCTCAAGGAGCGCCTGGTCGATGGCAGTGGCCGGGTGCTGTTTATCAGCTCGATTGCGGCGTACCGCGGATCCGGCCGAGTCGCCTACGGTGCGGCCAAGGCCGGCCTTCACCCGTACGCCGTCAGGCTCGCCGGTGAACTCGGTCCGCGAGGGATCACGGTCAACGTCGTCGCGCCAGGCCTCATCGATCACACGCCGTTCTTCGGCGAACCGATGACTGACGAACGTCTGAAGCGCCGGGTCGAAGAGACCATGACCGGCCGGGTCGGCGTACCGAGCGACGTCGCCTCGACGTTGCACTTCCTGGCATCCCCGGCGGCTGGCCACATCACCTCGCAGGTGATCCAGGTGAACGGCGGAGCCGAGACAAGCCACTGACGGCTTCCGCGAGCCTCACCGGCACCTATCAGCGGAAGTCTCTCGAGGTCGTGCGTGCTGCGAGTGGTAGGCGTTCCAGTCGTTCGGCGACCAGGTTGGTGACGCCGTTGGCTCGTTCGAGCCGGCCGCGCACGATCAGTGCCGACGACTCCCTTGCAGTACGTCGATACCGCTTAAAACAGCCGGGGGACACGATGACGTTGATGAAGCCGGTTTCGTCTTCGAGGTTGATGAAGGTGACGCCGGACGCGGTCGCAGGTCGTTGCCGATGGGTGACGACGCCGGCGGCTCGTACCTTGCTGTCCGGTGTGGCGGTGCGCAGCTGCTTCGCAGACAGGATCCCGTCCGCGGTGAGCTGGTCGCGGACGTGCTGCATCGGGTGCTGGGCGGTGGTGATGCCGGTCGACGACAGGTCGGCCATGGTGAGCTCGACCTCGCTCATCCCCGGCAGGGTCGGTGGTGGCCCGAGGACGGTGACGCCGGCGAATCGTTCGGGGCGTTCTTCGGCGGCGCGGCCGGCTTCCCACAAGGCTTGGCGCCGGTCAAGGCCGAAGCAGTCGAAGACGCCTGCTGTGGCGAGTGATTCGACCTGGGGTGCGGTGAGGCCGGTACGGCGGACGAGGTCGGCCATGTCGACGTACGGGCCGTGGAGCTCGCGCTGCTCGACGATCTTCTCGGCGTCCTTGTCCCCGATGGTCTTGATGCCGGCCAGGCCGAGCCGGACGGCGAAGGCACCGTCGCGGCGATGCTGGGCGGTGGTGTCGGCCGCCTCGGCGTCGAATGGCCCGATCGGCGGTTGCACGGTCGCCAGGCAGGAGTCCATCCCGCTCGGTACTGCGGGCTGGCCGTCGACCAGGTCCTCCAGTTCGGCGTTCACGCCGGACAGCTGCAGGTCCGGGCGGCGTACCTCGACACCGTGCCGTTTCGCGTCCAAGACCAGCGACTGCGGGGAGTAGAAGCCCATCGGCTGGGCGCGCAGCAGCGCGGCCAGGAACGCGGCGGGGTAGTGCAGCCGGAACCAGGTGGAGGCGTAGACGAGCAGGGCGAAGCTGATCGAGTGGGATTCGGCGAACCCGAAGTTCGCGAAGGCCTCGATCCGCGCGTAGATCTGGTCGGCGGTCTCGCCGGTGATGCCGTTGGCCTCCATACCGGCGTACAGCTTGGTCTTCAGCGAGGAGATCTTCTCCACACCACGCTTGGACCCCATGGCCCGGCGGAGGAGATCGGCTTCGTCGCCGTCGATCCCGCCGACCGCCATCGCCATTTGCATCAGCTGTTCCTGGAACAGCGGCACACCTTTGGTCCGCTCGAGCACCGGTTCCAGCAGCGGGTGCGGGTAGGTGACGGCCTCTTGGCCGGTCATCCGCCGCACGAACGGATGCACCGCGCCGCCCTGGATCGGGCCGGGCCGGATGAGCGCGATCTCGCAGGCGAGGTCGTAGAACCGGCGCGGCCGCAGCCGGGGGAGCGTCGCCATCTGGGCGCGGGACTCGACCTGGAACACCCCGACGGAGTCGGCGCGGCAGAGCTGGTCGTAGACGCCTTGCTCTTCCTTGGGGATGGTGTGAAGCTCCCAGGCCTCGCCGAGCCTGCTCTCGACGGTGTCGATCGTGTACTGGAGTGCGGCGAGCATCCCGAGGCCGAGCATGTCGAACTTGACCAGGCCCATGTAGGCGCAGTCGTCCTTGTCCCATTGCAGCACGGTGCGTTTCTCTTTGCGGGCGTGCTCGATCGGCACCACCTCGCCGACCGGGCGCTCGGTGAGCACCATGCCGCCGGAGTGGATCCCTAGATGGCGAGGGAACTTCAGCAGCTCGCCGGCGAGCGCGACGACGGGGGAGGGGATGTCGTGGTCGGTCGACGTGATCTCCGGTGACCACCCGTCCACCTGTTTCGACCAGGCGTCTTGCTGGCCTTGCGAGTAGCCGAGCGCCTTGGCCATGTCCCGCACCGCGGACTTGGGTCGGTACGAGATCACGTTGGCGACCTGGGCGGCGTTGCGGCGGCCGTACTTGTCGTAGACGTACTGGATCACTTCTTCACGCCGGTCGGAGTCGAAGTCGACGTCGATGTCGGGTTCCTCGGTGCGGGTCGCGGCCAGGAACCGCTCGAACGGCAACCCGTACAAGATGCTGTCGACGGCGGTGATCCCGAGACAGAACACGACCGCGGAGTTCGCCGCCGAGCCGCGGCCCTGGCACAAGATCCTGCGCTCGCGGGCCCACCGGACGAAGTCCCACACGATCAGGAAGTAGCCGGGGAAGTCGCGTTCGGCGATGACGTCCAGCTCGCGCTCCAGGCGCCGGTAGGCGTCCGGGCGCTGCTCGCGGGTGCCGTACCGCTCGCGGGCGCCTTCGAAGGTGAGGTGCCGCAGCCACGACATCTGGTCGTGGCCGTCCGGTACGTCGATCTTCGGCAGGTTCGGTTTGGCCGCGCGCAGGTTGAACGCCAGCTGGTCGGCCAGCTCGACCGAGCGGGCGACCGCGCCGGGGAAGTTGCGGAACAGCTGGGTCATCTCGTCGCCGTCGTGCAGGAACCCGGTGCCGGCGGCCGGGAGCCAGCCGTCCATCTCGTCCAGGCTTCGACGGGCCCGTACGGCGGCGACCGCGGCGGCGAGCTTGTGGCCGCGCGGCTGCGTGTAGTGCACGTTGCCGGTCGCAACGGTCGCCAACCCGGCCTGCTGCGCGAGGTCGGCCAGCGCCCGGTTTTCGGTCGACGACGTCGGCATCTGCCGGTCGATCAGCTCGACCACGACCCGGTCCTTGCCGAACAGCGCGGTCAGTTTGTCGAGCTCGCGCCGAGCGGCGTCGACGCCGGCTGTGATCGCGGTGGCGCCGGTGAGGGCTTGGCGTACTGCTCCTTTGCGGCAGCCGGTCAGGATCAGCCAGTGGTCGCGGCCGTGGGCGGCCAGGTCCTCGAGGTCGTAGACCGGGCGGCCCTTCTCGCCGCCTGCCAGGTGGGCTTCGGTGATCGCTCCGGACAGCCGGTGGTAACCCTCCTTGCCTTCGGCCAGCACCAGCAGATGGGTGCCTTCGGGATCCGCGACGCCGTTCTGCGGACCGGACAGGCCGATCGACAGCTCCGCGCCGTAGACGGTGGTCAGGTCGTAGGTCGCGGCGGTCTCGGCGAATCGCGCGGCCCCGTAGAACCCGTCGTGATCGGTCAGCGCCAGGGCGTGCAGGCCGAGCTGGACTGCCTCCTCGACCAGGTGCTCCGGAGACGACGAGCCGTCCAGGAAGCTGAAGTGGCTGTGGGCGTGCAGCTCGGCGTACGGGGTGACCGGTCCGGCCGGACGTGTCGGGCGGGCCTCGGCCGGTGGAACGTACGGGCCGCGATTCTGACTCCAGGCCGGGGAGTCCCCGCCATTTGCCTCCGGAGGCCGACCTCCGTGGGAGTCCGGCCGGGACCGGTCGGACAGCCGCCGCTCCAGCTCCGACCAGGAGATCGGCGGATTCTGGTAACCCACCGCGCCACCTCCAAAACCCTCCGTACGGTCGCCCTTTGACAGGGGCTCCTAGCTACTCGGCCAGTAGAGCACATGTTCGAATACATGGCATTCTGTGGTCATGGTGGGACGATTCAATGTGCGACCAGGGACCGGAGAGGCTGACTGGTCGATCTGGGACAACGCTGCGAACGGCCTGAGAGGCTCAGGTCTGCACGAGGCCGAAGCGCATCGCCAGGCCGCCGAGCTCGAGCTGCAGTACGACGCGCACGGCTATCGGCCGGCCGAGACCTACCAGAAGGTGGATCCTCCGAAGCATGTCCAGGCGTGGCAGCCCGCGGGGGTGCTGGTCGCGTGGGTCCGCGAAGGCGGTGAATGGCTCGGCCAGGTCCGCGATGACGACGGGCGATATCACTGGGTGCCCGGCGACGAGCTGCGGGAGGCAAAGGACCGGCCCTAGTCGTTCCGTGACCGGGTGGTTGCAGTGGGCAAGGTTTGCAGGCGATGCGTGGCGGCGGGCCGGCGTCTCGGTGGATGTCGGTTTCGCCACGATCGGCGAATTGTGGAAACGGTTCAGGGCCTGCATCCGATGATCCGGCAGGGGAGGGGATTGGGTTCATGGGGATGGGTGACATCGCGCAGCGCCTGGTGCTGCTGCTGCAGCTGTTGGAGCGCTGCCCTAGTTCAGGGGAGCTTGCCGACGACGCAGTACTGGATGCCTGGTTCGGACAACGCTCGCCGGTTTTCGGCCGAGACCGCTGAGTCCCGTGTCGCATCACGTTTGTTGCTGTGTCGTCCAAATCAGGCGGCAGGTCGGCTTCGAGCACTGCTGAGTCGAGACAGCTGGCAAAGGTCGGGCGCATTCTGAGGTCATGACCTGGCAGTGCGGGAAGTGCGACGGGCTGAACGTTCCCGCGCACAAACGGGAGGAATTGCATCCGATGCAACACTCCACGCAGTGACGGGACGATTGTTTGCGCTGGTCATGCGGCCCTGCTGGGGCATCGGTTGCGCATTCATATCGTGCCATGACCTGCACCTCGACTCCTAGCAGCAACATTGATGCATCTGATACAACAGGTCGGTGACTACTGAAGAGCCCGGGGCAGCGCACCTGGTGTTGGCCCGCAACGTGGTCCACCTCGATCCTGCGTCGGCTGTGTTCGGCGCGATGAAGGAGGGTTGGGCGCGGCAGCAGTCGGCTCGGTTTCTGCGGTCGGAGACGATCGGCGCGCGGCTGCGGCTGATCGGGCGGATGGAGGAGTTCACTGGTTTGTATCCGTGGCAGTGGACGCCGGCAGAGGGCGAGGCGTTCATCGCTCATCTGCGAAGTGGTGACAACCCGATTCGTATGTCGACGGCTCGCAGTTACGAGGTGACGATCGGATTGTTCGTGGAGTATCTGCTCGACGCCCGGTACGACTGGGTGCGCGCGTGTTTGGAGCGGTTCGGTGAGGTACCGCAGCAGGTGTTCCACGAGGGAAACTCGGTTCTGCACACCGTCGAGTACGAGGGTGACGCGCGCCGGCGCCCGCTGGACTATGACGAGATCCAGGCCTTGTTCGATGCGGCCGACGCCCGGCCCGGCAGGATCCGCGGCCAGGGCCGGAAAGGTGCCTTGTGCGCTCTGCGGGACGCCGCGGTTCTCAAGGCGGTCTACGCGTTCGGGACCCGCCGGACGGAGTCGTCCCGGATCGACCTGGTCGATTTGCGGCGTAATCGGAAAGCGCCGCAGTTCGGCAGCTTCGGAAGTGTGATGGTTCGGTTCGGCAAAGCCCAGAAGGGCTCGCCGCCCAAACGGCGGACCGTGCTGACCGTGCCGGAGATGGACTGGGTCGTCCAGGTGCTGGAGCAGTGGATGGCCGAGATTCGCCCGCAATTCTCGCCCGGACGCCACCCCGCCCTCTGGGTGACCGAGCGGGCCGGGCGGCTGTCGCCTCGGTCGATCAACGAAGCATTCGTCGCCGCCCGTGAGTCCGCTGGACTCGACGAGGACCTGGATCTGCACTGCCTGCGGCACAGCTACATCACCCACTTGACCGAGTTCGGGTATCCGGCCCGCTTCGTGCAAGAGCAGGTCGGCCACTCGCACGCCGCCACGACGGCGATCTACATGGGGGTCTCGAACGAGTACCGCAACAAGCTGCTGGAGGCGGCGTTGAAGAACCGACTCGGCGACGACTGGGACGTGATGGCGTGATCAAGAAGATGGGATATCAGTGGCGGCTGCGGCACCTGATGGCCGAGCTGGACATGTTCCAGACCTCGGACCTGGTGCCACTGCTGGCCGAGCGCGGCGTCACGCTGTCGCGTGAACAGGTGTACCGGCTGGTGACGCAGCCCCCGCAGCGGATGAGCATGGATACCCTCGTCGCGCTGTGCGACATCCTGCAGTGCACCCCGAACGACCTGATCAAGCCGGAAGTCGTCAACGTCCAGGTCCGCAAGACCGCCGGCGGTGATGCCGCCTCAGCGCCGGTCTCACCGCGGCGGACGGTCATCCGCCGGCCCGGCAAACCGTGACCGATGACCGCCCATCTGGTAGGGAACTCGCTGCTGCCAGGGCACGGCTCATCGAATACCTGCAGGCGCAGATCGGCCCGGCGCTGACCGCGAAGTCGGCGCAAGCCGTCCTCGAGCAAGCCAAAGCATGGAACCCCGCCACGGCGCGCGAACTGGACCGGCACTTCGCCGAGCACACCGACGCGCTCACTGCGCCGTCACCACACTGCCCGGTCGCGCTGGTCCGGGTCCTGCGACAGCTCGAGGCTGACGGCTACGGTGACGCGGTCACCCCGCTGGCCTGCGCGCTCTGCGGCCGCGCCGGTCGCGAACTTCCACGCCGCACGCCACAGGGGTCGCTGCTGCGGCTGGTGTGCGGCTCGGACCGAGCTTCGGCCATGCGCTCGCTGCGAACGAGACGGCCACATTGTCCGACGGATCGACGAAGGGCCGATCTGCCGGCGGTGCTATCGCAGCGACAGCTCACTGTTCTGGAGGGAATGCGCCGGCTGCGGGCAGCACGCACCGCCGGTCGTCCGCCAGGACGACGCGGTCTTCTGCCAGACCTGCGCACCGCGCCCCCAAAGGGAATGCGTCCGCTGCGGTAACCGCCGTCCTGCACACGCCAACGCCGCCCAGGGTCCTGTCTGTCAAAGCTGCTACACGGCCCCTCCTCGGCTTTGCGGCCGCTGTGGCGAGGTGCGGCCCATCAAAGCCCGTGCGACTGAGAGACAACCTGACCTCTGCGCCAACTGCTACTGGGGACCTATTGGCGAATGCACTGTGTGCGGCCGCGATCGGCCCGGGCACCGCGTGAGCGAACGAGGAGGCACCTTCCATTGCCGGACGTGTCAGCCGCGGCCGCGCCGCCAGTGCAGTGACTGCGGTCGGAAGCAGCAAGTGCGCGCCAACTGGCCGGTCGGCCCGGTCTGCGATGCCTGCTACGCACGGCGCAAGCGCAACCCTGGCCCCTGCACACGTTGCCAAGCCTCTCAGGTCCTCGTCGGCCGCAGCGACGAGAACGGCGATCTGTGCGGACCCTGCAGCGGTACCGACATCGCCTTCGTCTGCAACCGCTGTGGGTTCCCCGGCGACATCTATGCGGACGGAGCCTGCACCCGCTGCGTCGTCGGGGACCGCGTTCGGGACCTGCTGAGCCACGACGAAGAAGGCGGCATCGCCCCGGCACTACGACCACTTGCGGACGGGCTTATAGCGCTCGATCCACCGGTGACGGTGCTGAGGTGGCTGCAGAAAGGAGCCGGCTCCAGAGTCTTGGCCCAGCTGGTCTCCCAGCGCACCCAGATCAGCCATGCAGCCCTCGACGTCCGGCCCCAAGATCTGACGACACGGCATGTCCGGGAGATGCTCGTGGCCACCGGCATCCTGCCCCGACGGCAGGAGAACCTCGCACGCTTGGAGCTGTGGCTCGACGATATTCTCAACCGGTTGTCACCGCACCAGAAGACCGTCATCGCTCCGTTCGCCGAGTGGAGCGTCGTTCGCGATGCCCGGCGCCGCGCGGCCCGCGGTCGCTATACAACCCGCGCTTGCACGCATGACCGCGCAGACATTCGCGTCGCCATCAACTTCCTGACTTGGCTCGACGCCAACCAGATCGATCTGACCGCTGCCGGTCAGGAGCAGCTCGACCTGTGGCTCACCACCCACCCCACGCTGCACCGCTCAATCGGCTCCTTCATCCGCTGGGCGGTCGCGCGGCGCCTGACTGGCCAGATCACCGTTCCTGCCAGACGGTCCGGGCAACCGTCTCGGTTCCTCGGCGATCAGGAACACCATCAACAGCTGAAACGCTGCCTCAACGATGAGAAGCTGCCATTGGAAGTACGCATCACGGGGGCACTGATCGGGCTCTACGCCGTACCTGTCTCCCGCCTCGTCGAACTGACTACCGACCGTTTCCACCGAGACGGTGGCAGCGCGTACCTCACCATCGAACGAAATCCCGTCCTGCTGCCACCCAAGCTCGCACACCTCATCGAGAACCAAATCGCACGGACTGCATCGAACTCCACGCTCCGATCGCCGCACGACACGGCAGGCCCTCTCTTCCCAGGCCGGCCGCCCACATGCCCGCTCAGCCCGGGGCGGCTCCAGGTCCTCATGAAGCAGCACGGCCTCGCAGTGATCAATGCACGCAACACCGCCATGCTCGAAGCAGCGGCCGACCTCCCGCCAATCGTGATCAGCGACCTGTTCGGAATCTCACCCAGAACCGCCTACCGCTGGGCACAGTACGCACAAGACAGCTGGGCCGACTACCTCGCTGTCTGCCAGGACAATGAGTAGCAGGCGCGTCGGCAGCACCGCTCACCAACGCTCGGGTGCGATTGCGCGAGCTGACCCCCACGTTTCTCTTGCGACGCTGAGCTTCCGGATCGTCGGCGCGCTCCGAGGCGGTGTCGCCGGCCCTGCGCGACTGGTCGGGCAATCCACCTTGGATCTCAGCCCGTGCCTTCTCGGCGTTCGTCTGGAATCAGCAGGTACCTCACCCGCTGGAGGCCGATGGCAAGGAACAATGTTGGCAACCGGGGTCCTCGTTCCCTACCGACTAGAAGTTCGTAGAGCAGCCGGAAGAACTGTTTCTGATCGGCTGCGATCTCAGCTGTCGGTTCCGCGTCTAACTCGAGGTTCCGAGCGAGCTTCGGCACGCCATAGACCAACCGGGTGACCTCATCCAGCCCTAGGCCGGCCTTTGGATCGAGCCGGGCGAGCAGCAGGTCGAGCCACGTCTGCTCGGACCGTGTGAGGTTGGATAGTCGCTCGGTGTCCGGCGCCTCCTTAACCTTGGTGCGCTCCCCCTCATCGACGTGCCGCTGGATCCAGTTCGAGGCCAGGTCGAGGCGCGGTTGAAGGTCCGAGATCGACTCATGGGGATAGCCCACGTCCCCGACGATTCGTGCGATTTGGTCGATCGAGCCCGCTGTCACGTCGGCGACGGAGGAAAGAATCCTGAACGGCACGACCACCTTTGGCGTCCGCAGCCGGCCCAGTGATGTCTGTGATGCCCGTTCGTAGGCAGCCTGCTGAGCCTCAGTTCGCTCGTGCTTCTGCTTGCGTACCAGACCGTCCCACTCGTCATAGAGGCGAACGACCTCCTGGCCAAGGTCGATTGTGAAGGACTGGTTCGGCTTTCGCCGGGCGTAAAGCCACCTGACGATCGACGCTTCCAAGACAGCCAGCGCGTCCGCTGGGGTCGGTACGCGGCCCGCGGAGCCGGACATCTTCGCCATCCCCTGCACACCGACGAAGGAGTACCCCAGGAAGGAGGGAGCCACACCGCCAAACACCTCCTGCACCATCTGAGTCCCGACGGTGAACGAGGAGCCCGGAGAAGCGTGGTCAACACCTGCCGACTCGAAGTCGACACCCTCGAACGCCCATCGCATCGGCCAGTCAACCTTCCAGACCAGCTTGCCCGCCCCATGATCGGTGTCCAGCTGCGCAGAACCGTGGTAGCAGCAATGGGAGCAGGAATACTCCGCCACGGTCGTCTCGTCGTCGTAGGCCTCGATCGTGGTCGAGTCATGTCCGCACGAACAGCAGTACAGCTTGTAGGGGAACCTCTCAAAGGGTCCAGCGGGTGTCGGACCATCCTCGTCGGCGGTGGCCTTGGTGCGGTAGCGGCTCAGTATCTTCTCGATGGTGTCCCGGTGCTGCACGGCCGTGAGGACTTGGTCGCGGTAACGCCCTGACTCGTACATCTCGGTCTGGCTGATCTCAACGACCTCGACGCCCATGTCTGCGAGCGCGTGCCGCAGCGGCGCTTTGAACCGCTCCGCCCAACTGGTGAACTCACCCTCGGGGTCCGGCACCTTGGACAACGGTCGGCCGATGAACTCGGCGAACGACGGCGGCAGTCCAGCTGGCACCTTCCGCAACCGATCGAAGTCATCCCAGGAAAGGATGTGGCGCACTGCGACGCCCATCCGGCGGATCTCCTCGGCCACGAAATGCGGTACCAGGATCTCTCGCAGGTTGCCCAGGTGAACCGGGCCGGACGGGCTGATGCCGGACGCACACGTGACGACGCCCGGGCGCACCCTATGGGCGATCGCCGCCTCAGCGGCTTGCCGTACCCAATCCTGTCGCTGCCTTGTTGCCATTGTTGCCTTATCTTCCCTCTGATTCCGATGCTGACTGGGTCGCGCTCGGTCGTTCGACGAGGCTACCGGACAGGGCTTCGACTCGTGGGTGGAGACCTCCCTTTAGAGGCGCGAGCGGGGTGGCGCAGATGCGACGGAAGATTGAGGCGAGTCAGGAAGGGCGCCGTTAGGATCGCCGGGGAGACGGCAGCCGCTCGCAGAGGTGAATCGGACACCGGGGATCAATAGGGGCACGTTGAGAGATTGCGGGGAGATCAGCCGACCCTGGCGGCCAAGCTAAACAACGGAAACAACGAATCAATATCTCTCTATGGTTGGGGAAATTCCGGTACTAAAGAAATTGCTGCAGCGGGCATGATCTATACCAAGGCCGCTCGACCATAAGTATCACGAGGTGCGAGATCGTCAGGATTACCGCAGATCCGAGCGCAGGTGTGGGCATGGGCGAGTGGTGCGGGTGCCTGACTCGGATGCGATGCGATCGACGTCGCCGGCTTTCTCAAGGACGGAACGGGCGTCGCGGTGTGTGGCGCGACAGCGTTCGTGGCCCGTGGGGCAAAGACTGGGACCCGCCAGGCCGGCGTTGCCAGATGATAGTCGGCTCCCGCGGCCTCTGCCCTGGCCACGGCGTTTCGCTGCAGCAACATGCAATCCAGTTGACGATGACACATCGGATCAGCACAATTACGTGGAGTCATAATCCAGTCTGGCAATGGTGCGCTGTAGCGGCCCATGAGTCCACTGATCGCGGTCGGCTGAGCGCGTTCACCATTGCCGGATCGCTCCGGATTCCGCCCGTCCGAGAGGAAACTGTGACCAGCCGTGCCCATTCGACAGAGACAACGCCGGTGTCGATCCGGCTCCCTAAAGAAGACCTCGACGTCCTAGCTCGGGCCGTTCGCCAGGTCCGGGCCGACGACCGCGATTTGTCGTCGGCCCAGCCCAGTGACTTCCAGGACTTGAGCCGCTGCCCCTGCGTCGGGCTGATCCGTGCCGCCCTCGCGAGGGAGGGGGTGGTCAAGGTCAGCGGCTTCCCGGTCGACGACGAGCGGGTCGAGCTGGGTTTTTGGGGGTATTGCACTGGCCTAGGAGATCCGCTGCCGCAGAACCGTAATCTGAGCAGGGTCGATGTGGTCGCGAACGTCGACCCACGATCGGTACGGGGAGCTAAGACCAACCGGGCGCTGGCATTTCACACTGATATGGCGAACACTACGCCGGACGTTTTCGCGCTTCTGACGGTACGACAAGCCACGGCGGGTGGCGCGTCGAAGTTGGCTCGGATCGCCGACCTGACCGATGCGTTGATGAGCCAGCCCGAGGTCTACGTGACTCTCCGTCAGCCGTTCATGTTCGACCGATCCGGTGACGTTTCTGACGGCGTGGAGCCTGTGTTCGAATCACCAATTGTCAGCGTTCGTCAGGGTGTTCCGTCCGTCGTCTACAACCGCGCCCGGATTCACCGAGGCCACCGCCTGGTAGGCCAGCCACTGACAGCCGCGCAGCAGGCCGCGCTCGATGCACTGGACGAGCTGCTGGCGACGTCGGACGCGGTTCACCGGTTCACGCTCCAGAGCGGAGACGTACTTTTCGTCGACAACCGGGCGGTGCTACACGCCCGCGAGGAGTTCGAAGACACCGCACCGCAGGGACGTCACCTGCTCCGGGTCTGGCTTCAAGCCCGGAACGAATTGAGGGAAGGTCGCCGGGAGGTGGCGTCGAGATGAAGGTCAGCCTGATGTTCTTCGCCGGCCGCGCCGCGCCGATCGACCAAGGCAGTCCGCTCTACCAGCTTCTCCTCGATGCAGCAGCGCTCGCGGACGAGGCCGGGATGACCGCGGTCTGGACGCCAGAACGGCATTTCTCGCAGTTTGGCGGAACGTTTCCCAACCCGTCGGTGGTGAGCGCTGCCGTCGCGGTGACGACGAAAAGATTGAGGATCCGGGCCGGCAGCGTCATCTCGCCACTCCACGATCCGCTCCGAATCGCTGAGGAATGGGCAGTGGTCGACAACTTGTCCAACGGCCGGGTGGAACTGTCGTTCGGATCCGGCTGGAACACCAACGACTTCGTCCTGGCACCGGACCGCTACGAAGATCGCCGGGAGGCGATGCGCCGGGACATCGACACCGTCAAGGCGCTCTGGTCCGGCCAGCCGGTGACCCGAAGGAATGGCTCGGGTCAGGAGATCGAGGTCCGGACACTGCCGTGCCCAGTCCAGGCGGAGCTGCCGATCTGGCTGACCGCACAGTCCGACGCGACCTTCGACTCCGCAGCCAGAAGTGGGCTGCCGGTGCTCACCAACCTGAACTTCAACAGCCCGGACACGTTGGCCAGGAGATGCGCAGCCTACCGTCAGGCAGCCGACAGCACCGGACAAAACGGGCGGACCAGTGTCGCGCTGATGCTGCCGACCTATCTCGCGCCGACCGACGCCGCCGCTCGCCGGCAGTCCGCTGAGCCACTCCGGGACTACCTGCGGCAGAACCTCAACCTCCGGGCCGACTTCGCCGCGGGCAAACGCCCCGCCACCCAGGCCAGTCCACCGACACCGGATGAGATCGAGCAGATCGTCGAGGCCGGGGTACGGCGGGTGCAGGACTGGGCCGGTCTGATCGGAGCACCCCCAACGGTAGCCGCGCGACTCGATGCGTTCGAAGCACAAGGCATCGACGAAATAGCGTGCCTGGTCGATTTCGGAACCGATCACCAGTCGACTATGGCCAGCCTTGGGCTGCTCGCCGAGCTGGCCACATCTAGTTCCGCCCCGACAAACTGAAGGGATACGCGTGCAGATCGTCACGGAAACAAAAGCCGAGTTTATTGACGACGCACCACTGGAAATCGTTGAACGCAAGGGCGCCGGGCATCCGGACACGCTGGCCGACGGGCTGGCGGAGGCCGTGTCAGTGGCGTACTCCCAGCGCTGCCTTGAGCGTTACGGTTTAATCCTGCACCACAACTCCGACAAGACAGCACTCCTCGGTGGCGCGGCTGAGGTGAGGTTTGGTGATGGAGTACTCACCACCCCGGTCCGCGCGTTGATCAACGGCCGGTTCAGCAGTGGTCTCGGCGATGATGATCTCGGGGTGGAGGAACTCATCGACCGAGTCACCCGCGAGTTCCTCGGCGAGCGGCTGCCCCGCCTGGACACCAAACACGACCTGGTAGTGCAGACTCGCAACAATCAGGCGTCCAGCCCAGGGCATGTGGGCGGCCGAGGCACAACCGGGGTTCGCTCCCGATGGTTCGCCCCACGGACTCCAAGTGACCTGCCTGAGGCGTCGCGGTTGTTCAGCAACGACACCTCTTGCGGTGTCGGCTACGCGCCGGTCGGCCGGACGGAGTTACTTGCCACTGGCATCGAGATGGAGCTCAACTCGCCGTCGTTCTCGGCGCGGCATCCGGAGTACGGATCCGACATCAAAGTGATGGCGTGTCGCGTAGATCAGGCCGTCGACATCACTCTGTGCGTACCCCAGATCGCTGCCCTGACACCAGATCTGGAAACGTACGTCGAGCGCAAACGCAGCCTGCTGGACACTGTCCACGAGATCGCTGCCAGACTGGCGCCAAGCCTTCGCCCGAGCGTCGCCCTGAACACGCGCGACGACCACGCGAAGGTCGAGCTCTACTTGACTGCCACCGGCTCGTCGATCGAATCCGGCGACGAGGGAGTCGTCGGTCGAGGCAATCGCATCACCGGCGCGATCTCGGTCCTCCGGCCGATGAGTGCCGAGGGATTCGCCGGAAAGAACCCCGTCTATCACATCGGCAAGCTTTACAACGTACTTGCGGTGGAGGCAGCCAACCGGCTTTACCAGTTGACCGGTCATCCAACAGTGGTCTGCCTTGTTTCCCAGAGCGGAAGGGATCTCAGCGATCCCTGGATCGCCTACGTCGAGCAAGCGCGTGCGACCACCGTCGACACAGTGCTGGTGAAGCAGGTCATCGATGACGTATTCGGATCGGTGGAATCGATCAGGACCGAACTGCTGACGGGAGTCCGGGCGATATGCTGAACTCCCGTCGGTTCCGGCGAATCGGCAAGGCAAGTCCCCGATGACTAACGGCGTCGAGGTTCCTGAGTCCCTATCGGCGATGCTCAAGTCAAACAGTGCTGTGGTCGGCCAGTGTCCAGCCATCAAGGCACCCAAGATGCCGCCGCTGACGCACAGCGGCCTGCTGCGCGAGGTTCTGCAGTGCGAAGAGATGCTGCGTGCAGCGGGAGTCGATGAAGGTGATCGCGTCCTGTTGATCTCGGACAACTCGGCGGTTGCGGCGATTTGGTCAATCAGCATCGCGACAGCCGCGACCTGTGTCCCGGTTCATCCTGGCCAGCCCCTGGCGGAACTCCGTCGGCTGGCCGCGCGCGTGGGTGCGCGAGCCGTGGTGAGCATGTCCCCAGAATCGCCGGCGGCGCGGCTGGCAGTCGAAGCTGGCCTCGGCCTCCTACTGGTCGGCCGAGGTGGAAGCTGGTCCGGCGACCCTGTGATCGTCGCGCGATGTCCAAAGACGTCGTCGTCTCGCGAGCCAAGCGGGAGCGGCTATGCGTTCGTCCTCGCCACCAGCGGCTCGTCAGGCAAGCCGAAGCTGGTACCGCTGACGGATCGCAACGTCCTGGCTGGTGCGGCCGCTTCGGTGCGCGCATACGACCTGGTTCAGCAGGACTGTCGGCTGAACTCGATGCCGCTGTTTCATGTACAGGGGCTGGTTGGGAGCGTCGTCACGTCGCTGCTCGCCGGAGGCTCGGTGAACTGTCTGACGGCCTTCGACGCCAAGACGGTGGCCGACTCGCTCGCCATTGGCCAAGTGGCTACCTGGTATTCGGCCAGCCCGACCATGTACCGGCGACTTCTTGCCGAAGTCGAGGGGCGGGAGGCTTACCGCTTGGCAGCGGACGTCAGATTCCTCCGTGTCGGTTCTGCCGCCTTGCCGGAATCGTTGCGCAGACGGCTGGAGCGGACCTTTCGAGTACCGATTGTGGAGTCTTACGGGATGACGGAGGCTCATCAGTTGGCGTCGACGCCACTGACCGGGGAGGGCCATCGCCAGGGTTATACCGGCGTGGTCACCGGTGCGGAGGTGCGTATCTACAGCGAAGACCGCGCCCGCATACTTCCGGCCGAAAAGAAGGGAGAGATTGCGGTCCGAGGACCGAATGTGGTCGCCGGCTACTGGGACGGACCGCCGACCGCTCACCGGGACGGTTGGTTCTTCACCGGCGACGCGGGTCTCCTGACCGGCGACGGGTACCTGGCCGTATCCGGCCGGATCGAAGACGTCATCAACAAAGGCGGCGAAAAGGTTTCGCCGGCTGAGGTTGAAGCGGCCCTGGAAGCGATCCCCGGGGTCTCCGAGGCGTTCGCGTTCGGCGTGCCCGACGCCGACCTAGGTCAGGACATCGGTGCGGTGGTGACGGTCGCCTCTGCGCCGGGTCTCGATCAGGAGGTGATCCGGCGAGCCTTGATGTCCGAACTCGCGGCCTTCAAGGTACCGAAGCAGATCGTGATCGAGGAGAGCATGCCCGAAGGCGTCACCGGAAAGCTACGCCGATCGAGAATTGGTGAGCTGGTTGGAGAGAAGATGTCGGACTCGACGAGAACGCCTGGTCCGCAACCGGCGACGGAGAGGAGCGCGGACGCCGATGAACTGGAAGCAATCGAGATTTCTCTCACTGGTCTGTGGCGTCAGGTCCTCTCAATGCCGGAGCTCGACCGGGAAGCAGATTTTTTCTATCTTGGCGGTGATTCGCTGACCGGCGTCCGGCTGCTGCGGATGGTGCAGAGCTCCTTCGGTGTGGAGATCTCCCCGTTCGACATGTATGACGAGGCGAACTCCGTAGCGCGGATGGCGCGGCTCATCCTGCAGAAGCGGCGCGATGCCTCGCCCGGTCAGGCCTGACCAGGATGCCGGTGACCGACCAGAACGCTCTGCAGGGATTCGCCGATCATTCCTACCGGGTCTCGGCCTTGCAAGAGCACGGCGTTCTGCAGGAGCGCGACATCCGCGCCGAAGGCAGACGTCAACACGACCAGGTTCAGCTGGTGTTGCGGTTCGACGGCCCGGTCGATCACGAGGCGCTGAACCGGAGTTTGACGACCATCGTGGGTCGTCACCAGCCGCTTCGCACCATCTTCCCCAACCAGTGCGATCCGCCCATGGCAGTCGTCACGCCACCCCAGACGAGCTACCTCGTCGTGGCCGAAGCTGAGAGTGCTGCTCCAGAACTGGACGAGATCCTGGGGCTCGGACACCAAGACTCGATCGACATCCAGTCAGGTCCCACGGCTTGCTTCGATCTTGTCGTGGTGACCGAAGTGGAGAGCTACCTAATTATCTCGATCGACCATTTGGCCGCGGATGGTGTCGCCTCTCTCCGTCTCATCGCCGCCGAGCTGGAGTCCTGCTATCGGGCCGAAGTGACAGGACGGCGAGCTGCGCTTCCCGCTCTCGCCGTCTCCTACGGCGATTTCGCGACAGCGCATCGGCGGCGGTTGGGGCCGGAGAACCGTCGTCGGCTGGTGGCCGAGTGGCGTGGCCGGCTGCCGCCAGATGTGCCGGAGCCGTCACTGGCCCTGGCGCCACGCCCTGGCGCCACCGGCGACGAACTCGGCGCGGCAGAAGTCGAGGTCGTCGAGCTGCCAAGATCGCTCGATGATCGGCTGCGTGACATCCGTGGCTCCTACCGGGTGACGAACTTCCAGCTGTTCATGGCTGCTCTGCTCGGCGCGCAGCAGACGATCGCCGGCGGTGACGGAGTCGGTGCCATGTTCCCTGTCGACATCAGATCGCCGTACGGCGCCGAGAACTTGGTAGGGCGGTTCTCCGACCTTTCGGTGATCTGGATCGAACCACCGCCGGACACCACTGCCGAGCAGTTGCTGACCGAGGTCCGAGCCCGGATCCTCCGCAGCCACGCCCTCGCCGACTTGCCCCTTGGCGAAATTGTCCGAACGTACTACCCGCAGGCATACGGTCGCTCCCGGTTTCCGCCGTACCTGTTCTTCTCGGTCCGGCAACCCGACCTGAGGGAATGGACGGCCGGAGCGTTGAGAGTGGCGCCCGTCGATCTGGCCCAGCGATCCCGTATCCACCTGCACCCCGGATTGAAGGTCTCACTTGTGACGAACCAAGGTTTGGCTCGGCTCGAGTGTCAGTACGCGACTGCCGCCTACCCCGCCGACGGCGTCAGGCGCTTGCTTACGCTGGCCGTCGAGTACGTGCGGCGGTTGGCCGATCGGCCAGACAGCCTCACTGGGCAGTTGGGGACGGCATGATCGAGCGTATCCGGGCGAGGTGGACCCTTGTCGCCCTGACGAGGCGAGCCGGTGCCGGGATCTACCCGCTGATCGCCCTCCTCGGTCTTCGCGCGGTCCTGCCGGCTGGTGTCGCCCTGCAGACTGGACAGCTGGTCGAGGCGGTCAGGATCGATGCGCGGAACCTGTCCCCGCTGCTCTGGTTGTGCGGCCTCCTGTTCCTGACACATGCGGTGGAGGAGCTTCTGCAACCCGCGAGGATGCTGGCGAACCGGCGAATCGACGGCTGGCAACGGCAGGCCGTGAGCAGAGCTGTGGTCTCGTTCCCAGATCCGGCTCGCTGGCTTGGCTCCGAGGCGGCCAAGTTGGTCGACCGGGCACTCTGCACACCCGCACAGTGGACAGAACGTACGGCGGGACCGGCCGCGACGGGTCAACTCGTGCTGATCGCGAGGTTCGTGGCCGGCGGTCTGACGACGGTGGTCCTTGCGCGGCAGTCGATCTGGCTGGCGGCCGTGGCCCTGGCCGCACTCGTCCTCATTCGGCTGGTCGGCTGCCGGCGGGTGAGCAAGCTTTGGCGGATCTGGAACGACACCTCGGCAGCCGCCGCGAGAGCTGAGTATTGGGGGCGACTCAGCACAGCCCCTGGTCCCGCGAGCGAGAGCCGAGTCCTCGGGTTGTCCTCCTGGCTCGCCGCCCAGTATCGGCGAAGTATTCGCCGCCGAATGATCCCCTACTGGTCCGAACGGTCACGGATGGTCGCCGACCAGGCGCTGAGCGGACTATGCGTGGTAGCTGTGATCGGGACAGTCTTCGGTCTGGCCTCGGCGCAGGTGGTTGCCGGACGAAGCACGCCAGAAGACCTTGCCACCACGATCAGCGCGCTCACTGCGCTGACCTTCGCATTCAGCCTCGTCGGGCAAGAGTTCTTCGACATTCTCGGTGGAATGCCAGCCGCGCTCGCGGGTCAGGAACTGCTCAGGCGAACGTCGCTCGCGGTCGCCAACGGAGTCTCCGACCTCGGCCACGCACCAGGCACCGTCCGCATCCAGGATGTCCACTACACCTACCCTGGCGCTAGAAGACCAGCTCTCGATGGTGTGAGCTTCACTATCGGCCCAGGAGAGACTGTCGCAGTCGTCGGCCACAACGGCGCAGGCAAGACGACGCTGATCAAACTCCTCACCGGGCTGCTCCAGCCCGATCATGGTGAGATCACCGTCAATGGCACCAGAATCAGCGATCTTGGCCTGCCGGTCTGGTGGCAGCACCTCTCGGTCGTGCCACAGCGTCCAGTTCGCTATCCACTGTCACTCAGGTTCAATCTGGATCCACAGCTGGCTATGGCAACGACGGACGAGGCGCCTGGGATCGAGGAGATCGTCCAGCGCCTGCCGAAGGGCCGCGACACGATACTCAGCGGTTCGCAACCAGGTGGAGTGAATCTGTCGGGCGGTGAGTGGCAGTTGGTGACCTTGTCCCGGGCAATGCACGCGGTCCGAGCGGGCGCTCAGTTTCTCATCCTTGATGAGCCGACGGCGAACATGGACGTCCGCACAGAGGAACGAACGCTGACTTGGCTGTCGCGGCAAGGGAAGGACTGCTCGGTCGTTCTCATCTCTCATCGCCTGTCGACAGTCCTGTCCGCGGACCGGATCATCATGCTCGCGGACGGCAAGGTCGCCGAATCCGGTAGCCACCAGGAGCTTCTGCTGGCAGCAGGCGCTTACGCCACCCTGTTCGCGGATACCGCGGCCGACGCGTTCGAGGAGCACAGGTGAGAACGTCAGCCTTCTCGGTGGTCCGGCCGGCGATTCGCCGCAGCTGGTACCTGGATCGCCGCGCCGTGACAGGACTCGCCGGCTTGTTGACTCTCGAGATGATCAATTCGGCTGGGCTGGTGTTCGGGCTCCGTGGCGTGGTGGATGCCGCAGCGGCCGGACGGGGCTGGGCTGCGACCGGCTGGGTGATCGTCTGTGCGGCTGGACTAGGCATCGCGACCGTAGGCTCCGGTCTGCGGATCGCGATCCGGGAAGACCTCTGCGAGCGCGTCGGCCGGGAGGTGTACGACGACGAGATCCTCCGGATCGCCATGACGGTACCGACCATCCAGCATGTGGAGACAACGGAGTTGGCCGATGCTGTGGATCGGCTCCGCGGTAGTGGTGGCGAGATCGCGTCGTACGCCTGGGTCACGGTAGAGTCGTTGGTCCGCCTCGCCAGCTTGGCGATCCTGGCGATCGCTCTGGCCGTCATCGAGCCGCTCGTGCTGCCGCTGATTGTTGTCTCAATGGCACCGGTCCTCGCCGCCCAGGTCGGCGCGGCCCGCTACCGTGCGACCCGGAGAAGACTTGCGACGGCTGAACGGCTGGAGCAGGAGCTGGTCGACCTGTGTGCCAGGCCGGACTCCATCGCCGACCTTTGGCTGAACCGGACCGGCCAGCTGATTCTGGAACGGTCCGCGCTGATCTGGACCTCGGTGACCCGAGACCTGGTCGGCTCCAAAGGCGCGAACGCGGCGGTCGCGTCCTTGGGCTGGCTCGTCTTCATCGTCGGCTACGGGTTCATGCTGGGGCTGATGGCCGCACGCTACCGGGAAGGCCTGGCGAGCCTGGGCGAGGTGTTCCTTGTGATCAGCCTCATCGGCATCCTCCGCGGCCGCTCCGAGGACACCGTGGAGGCGCTGCATCAGTTGACCGAGGGCAGCGTCGCCGCCGAGCAACTTGATTGGCTTCGCCAGTATGCCGTCGGCAACCGGTGGCCGGGTCAGCTCCCCGCTCCGGCGACCTTGCAACAGGGCATTGTGCTTCGAGACGTCACCCTGCGGTACGCCGGTCGAACACGACCAGCTCTCGACGGTGTCAGCGCAACACTGCCCGCAGGATCGGCAGTCGCGATCGTGGGTGAGATCGGTTCGGGTAAGACCAGCCTGCTGAATCTTCTCCTCGGCTTCTATCACCCGACTCATGGCGATGTGCTTGTTGACGGCGTGCCACTCGCGCAGATCGACATCGATGACTGGCGTGCCCGAACCGCCGGCATCCTGCAGGACTTCGGCAAGTACGAGTCCACCCTTGCGGAGGCGGTCGGTGTGGGTGATCTCGGCGGGATCGACGATCAGGCGCGGATCGCAGCGGCGTTGCGAGAGGCCGGTGGCGACACGGTGCGCCGCCGGTTGCCGAACGGCATGGGCACGCTGCTGGGCAGATCGGACGGAGCGGTAGGGCTCTCCGAAGGAGAGTGGCAGAAGGTGGCGCTCGCCCGGGCAAAGATGCGTTCCGCACCGCTGCTGTTTTTCCTTGACGAGCCCACTGCCTCGCTCGACTTGGCCACTGAGGCGAACTTGTTCCGCCGATACCTGCTGCAGACTTCCGCCCGTGGCCAGGAAGAGAACAACGTAACGGTCATGGTGTCCCATCGACTGAAGAGTGTCCGAACCGCCGATCTGATCCTAGTGCTGCACACCGGCCATCTGGTTGAGAAGGGCACTCATCAGCAGCTGCTGGAGCAGCGAGGGCATTACGCCGAGCTCTGGAAGATGCAGGAGCGCCTCGAGGAAGGGGCCGTCCGTGAGCTCGACTGACCACAAGCCGTCGACCGGTGTCACCTATCTGGTCCGGCACGGCCGGACCAGCCTCAGCAAGACCTACATCACCAACGGTGATCCCAGCGCTGCCGTCGTGATGGACAGCCATGGCCGTAGCAGCTGTGCCCGGGCGGAACGCGAGTGGGGCTGGTTGGCCACCGTGGCGAGTTGCCGAGTCAGTCAGTTCCCGCGAACGCGGGAGACGGCGGCCATGCTGCTCGTCGGGAGTTCCGTCGAGATCCTGCCAGAGCCTCGCCTCAACGAATTGGACTACGGCAGTTTCGAAGCCGGACCGTGGCTCGAGTACGGTCGCTGGCTGACAGTCGCCGGCCCGGACGCAGTTCCCCCGGGGTCCAGAGAGAGTTGGCGCAGTGCGGCCCGCCGGATGCTGGCGGGTCTCCGGGCGTGTCTCGACCTTCCTTCGCCGCGGCTGGTCGTGGCGCACGGAATGCTGCTCTCGCTCGTCGAGCGGGTGGCCTCGCCCGGCCACACAGTTCTCGACTGGCCACTGCCGGAGGCAGCCTACGTCACGCCGCTGTGCCTGTCCGACGACGAACTCACAGCCGTCGTCGAGCGAGGACTGAGCAATCTCACAGTGCCGAGCCGACAGCAAGTTCCCCCCACAACGCCAGGAGGCCATCTATGAGTTCCGGAACGCGCGCAGCGGGACAACCGACCAAACCAGAGCAGTGGGCCGAGTGGGTGCTGAGGCGACGATTCGGTGGCGATCCCGACGCTCGTCGGCAGACGGACCAATTTATCGAACCCATCCGAAGGCGACTGCTGGACCTAGCGGAGCTACGCCCAGAAGACGTGGTTCTCGACATCGCCTCACGCGACGGCTACATGGGCGTCGGGGCAGCTGAGCGACTGAGCGCCGACGGGCGGGTGATCTTCACCGAGTTGTCCGAGGACCTCCTGACCGCCTGCCAGACGAATGCCGAAGCCGCGATGGTGCCGGCTCAGTGCGAGTATCGCCAGCTGCCGCCAGATGATCTGTCGACGTTCGCTGATGCCAGCGTCGACGTGGTGATCGTGCGCTCGATACTCAACTACGTCGAGGACCGGATCGAAGCGCTGAGCGAGTATCGCCGGGTGCTCCGGCCCGGTGGACGACTCGCGATGATCCAGATGTTCCCGAACGAGACAAAGCCCGGCTGGCTCTCTGGGTACTACGTTCCGGAGGTGGCAGATCTCGCCGCCCGGGTTGGGGCCGTGCTGGACAGCTACTCGCCGAAGACCGAGACCCTCTACGAGGAACGGGTTCTGATCGCCGAGCTCGAGTCGGTCGGATTCGAAACCCTTTATATGTGGCTGAACCTCGAGATCAGCCGGAGTTCGGACTGGCCGCCGCCCCGATGGGAACTCGCCAAGCAGATGTCGACAGGTCCGGACCAGCCGACGCTCGATGAGGCCATCACCGAGGCGCTCGACCCCGCGGAGGCGGACCGGCTGATCGCCGTCCTCCGCGTCGAGGTGGAGTCGGGGCGGCGGGCGGTCAGGTTCCCCAAGGCGTTCATCCGAGCGATCCGCGACTGATGCGCCTTACGATCTTGGCCACCGGTGACTTGACCTCGTCGGCGAGTCACATCGTCAGGATGCGTTCGACGTTGCCGGACCTGGCTGCCCGGGATGTAATCCAGCTCATCGAGCTCGGTGGGAGGTCCGGCACACCGGCAGCCGGTTTCGTAGCCGAGCACGTCAAGCTGCCGATGGAGTTCCACGGTTGGCGCGTTCGCGGGCTCTCCGCGATGGTGACCGAGATCGTGAGGCATGTCCGAAGGTTCGGGGCTGAGCTGGTCGTCCTGCAGAGCGAAGTCTGGGACCTCATGAGGGAGCTGACCAACCGTCTAGGCAGCCGCTGCAAGGTGGCGGCCATTCTGCACGCGATGCCCTTCCTGACCACACCCGTGCGGCCCACCGGGGACTTTCCGCTTGATGTCGGAGACCGCCTACGAGGAGAGCAGCTGGACTACCGGCGGTCCTACATCGAAGCCCATCACCACGAGTTCTACGACGTGGCAGATCGGATGTCCTTTATCCCGGCCAACCGCACCGTGGCGTACTACCTGGACCTGTACCTGCCGCGCCCCGGCCGACCCGTGCTGGATCCGCCAGTCGCACTGCGCATGCCGACCAGGAACGAAACTGCGGTCGGCCGGACCAGTGCCGGCCAAGCCGGGATCCGGCTGTGCTATATGGCGAGAATCGAGCCTGGTAAGGGCCTGGAACATCTCGGGCCGATCATGGACCGGATCGCCGCTGTCCTGCCGGGCGCCCACCTGTCGGTGCTCGGGTCTGCTGACGATACAGTGAGCAGACTGCATCTCGACGAACTCCTGGCGGCGCGCCAAGGGTGGACAACCCGGGGGTACGGCTGGGCCGACGCGGACCTCAAGGCAGAGATGCTTGGCACCAGCGATGTCTTCCTTTATCCATCCAACTCCGACAGCTTGTCGATCAGCATGCTCGAGGCACTCGCACACGGTGTGCCGGTCGTCGCGTGGGAGTTGCCCTTCACCAGACTCAACTATCGCGCGACCCGAGCCGTGTCGCTGGTGCCGTTCGGCGACGTCTCGGCGTTCGGCATCGCGGCCCTGACCGCCTATGGAAACGCCGATTCACTGCGTAATGACGCTGTCCGGTTTGCGGGGAAATTCTGCAATCCCCGGGCCGCCGCGGCTAGCGAGCGACAGGCCTACCGCATGGTGGTGGCATCGTGATCTCGTCACCACGCCGCGATCTGCCGGCCGAGGTGTTCCCGGATGGAGAGATCCTGTTCCTCCACGCCCATCCCGACGACGAAGCGTTCCTGACAGCCGGCGTTCTGCTCGAGCTGGACGCGACCGGAAGGCGTTGTACCGTCGTTTACCTGGCGGCGGGACAACTGACCTCGGCACCCGCAACATTCCGACGGCAGGCGGAGGCGCATCAAGCCTGCGCCGCACTGGAGGTAGCCGAACTCCACTTCCTGGGGTTTCATGATTCCTGCTATGACGACCACCCCGGTGCGGTTAGCCTCGGGACTAGCCCGGACGAGGCCGTCCTCGCGGCGTTGACAATGGTTACTGGGCAACTCGGCCGATACTCGGCGATCGTCGGCTATGACCGCAATGGGGGGTACGGCCACCGGGATCATCGGCGAGTGCACGAGATCGCTCGCAGCGCGGCCAGAGAGTCCTCAATACCCTTGCTAGAAGCAACGATCGACCGCGACGTGGTCACCCGATGGTTGGCATCGGCTCGCTCCGGGGAAGAGCTTCGGCCGGACCTGGGCTTCTGGTCTCCGAGTTTCGGGTTGCCGGGCTCGCTGGTCGACTGTCGCTACGAGCTGTCCGCCGAACAGTTGGTTCGCAAGCGCGAGGCCCTGGCCTGTCATGCCTCGCAAATGAACCCTGGGCAGTTTCCGCTGGGACTCGAGCGTGAGCGGTTTGCTTCGCTGCTCGGTGTGGAGTCGCTCCACGTGCCCAAGGAGATGCCATGATGCTGGCGGGGCGGTATGTCGTCGGGCCCTGCCTAGGGGCAGGCACATGGTTCACCGTGTACAAGGCCGAGGACACGCTGACCGGCCGCTTGGTCGTCGCGAAGATGCTCCATGAGGAACTGGCCGAGAGCATCGTCGTCGCCGAGGACGTTCTGGCGACGATTGAGCAATCAGTGGAGTTGAAACATCGCAACATCGTCATGGTCCACGACGCGTTCGCGGTCGGTGGATCAGTCTGGCAGATCGACGAGTACATCGACGGTCGCACCTTGTTCGCGTGGCTCCGGGAGGGCCTCGTTACCACTTCGGCAGGCATCATCATTTTTCGGAGCCTGCTACAAGGAGTCGAGTACGCGCACTCGAAGGGTGCGGTGCACGGATGCCTGGATCCAACGAGTATCCGCATCGCCGTACCGGCAACCGCCAAGGTCGCCGATTTCGGCTTGACCGCTCTCGATCCCGGATTGGCCGCGGCTCGTACCCGGGGCACCCTGCACTTCTACGAGCCCTACTGGGCTCCGGAGACCCGCGCGGGGGAAGGACCCACGGCAGCAGGTGACGTGTACACCCTCGGCACTCTGTTGGAGGCGCTAGTACGGGACAACAACCAGAGAACCGCCCTCCAGGAGATCGTCGCTCAGGCAACCGCGCTCCACCCAGAGGTCAGGTACCAGTCCGCTGCCGAGCTGCGGGCAGCATTGGACGTGATATCGATCAGCGTTGACGGCGGGTCATGACGCGCCGGCCTGGACTGCCGTTGAATCGCACGATCACCGTTCTGACCTCGGGCTTGAGGCGCTCGTCCGCCACGCGTGTCCTCGCCGACAATCTCGCCCGAGCGACGTGCCGGGAACTGAACCGGCTCGGCGCTACAGTCGACCTGGATCTGATCGAAGTACGCGAGCATGGGCACGCGCTAGTGGACAGCCTGACGAACAACACTCCGTCCGCCGAGCTCGACCGCGCGCTTGAGAGCGTCGCTCGAGCAGATGGGTTAATCGCCGTAACTCCGACCTTCACGGCGTCGTACAACGGGATGTTCAAGATGTTCATCGAGGTGCTTGACGATACGGCGCTCGTCGGTAAACCAGTGCTAATTGGCGCGACCGGTGGCACCGGACGTCACCAGCTAGTCCTCGACCACCAGATGCGACCGTTGTTCTCGAATCTGTACGCCGTCGTCTTGCCCACCGGCATCTTCGCCGGGCCGGACGATTGGGCCGCCGAGGCCGTGGTCGGCACTGCTCTTGGGCATCGGATCGATCGTGCCGCCGCCGAGCTCGCTTGGGAGATTGACCGCCGCAGCGAATGCTGGGCGCTGCGAGCTCGAGGCGATCGGTTGCAATGAAAGCTCAGTCGTGTGGCTGCACGGCGTGGCTCCACCACATCGGGACGTCGCTGCCAAGCCAGTTCTGCTCGGCGCCGGTCCCAGGCAGAGAATCCGACATTGTTACGAAGGGACCGCCCGGGCGTAGTCACTCCGCTACCCGATGGAGGAGCACCTGCTGTTCGTCGAGTGGAATGTGGATAAGTGCATAGAACGACAGCACGGCATCAAAGGCGGCGGTAGCTTCAGCTCGGTCGCGTCAGCCTGGATGAAAGCGGCCGCCGGGACGCGAGATCTTGCCCGGCTTACCTGTCCTTTGTTGAGATCAAAGCCGGTTACTTTGGTGACCGGACTCCGTCAGGGCAAGGACTACCGGCACGTCCGATCCGCAGGCCAGTCGAGGACTCGGCTGTGTCGGGGCAGGCGAGTGAGGAACTCATCTAGTGTGCTGCGCCGGAAATTCGTGAGATATATCGTGCGAGGGAGTCTTGGATCTCGTCCGCGGTCTTGGTCCAGGTGAAGGGTTTGGGGTTCTCGTTCCATTCGGCGATCCAGTCGCGGACGTCTTTCTCCAGTGCCTGAACGCTTTTGTGGACACCGCGGCGGAGTAGTTGGTCGGTGAGGAAGGCGAACCAGCGCTCGACCTGGTTGATCCAGGAGGAGCCGGTGGGGGTGAAGTGCAGGTGGAAGCGCGGGTGCTTGGCCAGCCAGTCGTTGATGGCGGGGGTCTTGTGCGTGGAGAGGTTGTCGCAGACGAGGTGGACGTCGAGGTCCGGTGGTACGGCCTTGTCGATCGCGATGAGGAACTTCTTGAACTCCGCCGCGCGACGCCGGCGGTGGATCTCGGAGATCACCGTGCCGTCGGCGATGTTGAACGCCGCGAACAAGCTGGTCACACCGTGGCGGACGTAGTCGTGCGTGCGACGCTCGGGCATGCCGGGCATCATCGGCAGCACCGGATGCGATCGGTCCAGGGCCTGGATGCCCGACTTCTCGTCCACGCACAGCACCACCGCCTTCTCCGGCGGGCAGTGATACAAGCCGACCACGTCGACGACCTTCTCCACGAACAACGGATCCGCCGACAGCTTGAAACCGTCGCTCAGATGCGGCTTCAACTCGAACTTGCGCCAGATCCGCCCGATCGTCGACTTCGACAACCCGGAGCGCTCGGCCATCGATTTGCGCGACCAATGCGTCGCGTTCTTCGGCGTCTGCTCCAACGTCGCGGTGACCACCTCCTCGACCTTGTCCAGCAGGATCGAGGGCGGCCGGCCCGGCCGGGGCTCGTCGACCAAGCCATCCAGCCGCTGCGCCACGAACCGCCGGCGCCACTTGGTCACCGTGTTCGGCGCAACCCTGAGATCAGCCGCCACCTGCTTGTTCGTCGCCCCTGATGCGCAAGCCAGCACGATCCGCGACCGCAACGCCAACACCGACTTCGCCCGCCGCGACCAGCGAACCAACTGCTCCCGCTCACCATCGGTCAGCACCAACTCGGCCTTCGGCCGCCCAGATCTCGACACCACACCATCATACCGACTTAACGCACGAATTTCCAGCGCGGCACACTAGCCAGTCGCGGTACTTCGTTTCGCCGCCGTACGCCTCGTCGTAGCGAGCAGGCTGTGCGGCGTAGCCGCGCGGGACCACATCCTTGGCTGTCTCGTTGTCCACGGGGCGGAGGCTAGAGGCCAAGCTCATAACCGTCTTGTTGTTTTTCGTCAGCACACCTTCGGTCACGGTCAACTCCTCAGGCAGACACCGACGAATCCTGCACACTTCAAATATGCACTCGTTACCAGTCCATCGCTTCTGCCCAAGGCGCCCGAAGACCGACCGCGTGAAGCGGGTGGTCATGATCGTCTGGCCGCCATTCGGTCGCCGGGCAAAGACTCGGGGCAGCAGCGATGGCACCGGCTCGCCGAACTGAGCCGGGGCCCCGGCTACCGGAAGGCCTTGGCGGACCGGTCGACGTCGAGCTGGTCCGATCGGTCGCCGTCCTTCCTGGCCCGTCTGCGCTCCCGGGCGGCAGCCGGTACGAACCGAAGTGGGACGGCTTTAGAGCAATATTGATTCGGCAGGGAGAAACTGCGCGGATCTGGTCCCGCCAGGGCAAGGAACTGACCCACCGGTTTCCCGGCATCGTCGCCTCCGCGCTGCTGCAGCTGCCGACCGGAGTCGTGTTGGACGGCGAAGTTGTTGCCTTCGTCAACGGGAAGCTGGACTTCCAGGCGCTGCTGCGCGGGCGGGTGGGCTCGCCGCCGGCCTTGTTCATGGCCTTCGACCTGCTGGCGCTAGGCGGCGTCGACCTGCGTACTCAGCGGTGGTCGGTCCGCCGTACCCGCCTCGACGGACTGGCCTCGACCTGGTCGCCTCCTCTTCAGCTCTCGCCAGTGACCAGCGACGTCGACGAAGCCAAAGAGTGGTTCGACGTACTACCCGCGGCGCTCGGCGTGGAAGGCTTGGTGGTCAAAGGCGCCGCATCCCGGTACGTCGGCGGTCGCCGCGAGTGGCTGCGAGTGAAACATCGCGAATCGGTGGAGGCGATCGCCGGCGCTGTCACCGGCTCGCTCGACCGCCCGGACTCCCTGATCGTCGGCCGCTACCGCGGTAAGACGCTGGAGATTGTCGGGCGGACCGTGAAGCTGCGAGACGACCAAGCGGCCGACCTCAGCAAGGTACTGAGGCCGGCCGGGGCACGGCATCCATGGCCCGACGAAATCTCGACCCAATGGCACACCAGCAAGAGGACTCCGATCATCAAAGTTCGGCCCGGCGTAGTGGTCGAAGTCTCCGCCGACGCAGCCCAGGCCGACGGCCACTACCGGCACCCACTGCGCCTGGTACGCATGCGACCCGACCTCAGTCCAGACGATGTTCCGAACCTTGCCACGCCCGCCACCGGATGATCTCGCGGTCGCGGTTTCGCTGGTCGCTCATGGCTCCTCCCGGGTGATCGACTCCAGCAGGGTCAGCGGGATGCAGTGCGCACGATCCTGCCCGGTCCGGCGGACCACGAGGTGATCTCCGGCCGCGCCGATGGTGGTGGCCAGGTCGATCAGCACGAACTGCTCGAGGTACGGGCCGAGGACGGTTCGCCACCGGATCCACACCATGGGGCTGTGGGATGCCTTGACCTGCTGGACCAGCTGGTCGACGTCGTTGAATCGCTGCTCGGGTGGCCGGCGGCGCAGTGGCGGTCGCTGGCGCTCGGCCAGCGTGAGTGTGTTGGTCATGCTGGCGCCACCCCGCCTCGTGCCTCGAGTTCGGCTTGGCGGGCTTCCTCGCTCCGCTTTCCGTTGACGTAGACCGCGATCAACTGACCGTTGGCCCAACAGCCGACCTCTGAGCGGGTCTCCTTGCTCCAGCACTTGCCGTACCAGAGGACTGCGTTCTCATCCGCGATGCGTGGGTCGCGGTTCCGGCGCTCGTAGCGGATGCCCGCTCGGCGAACGACACAGTGTGCCGTGGCGGCGATCGCCTCTTGGGCGGCCACCTCTCCGAATAGGTCGAGCTGGATGTGCGCGGGGTTCATCGGATCTCGCGGACGGTGAGTTTGAACAGCCGGGTGGGCACCCAGTGCGAGTCGGTGTCGCCGATGCGGGCAACCAGCACGAGATTGTTGCCGTCGCCGATCTCGACGTCGTAGAAGACGTCGTCAACGTGGCTTCCACCGGACTGGATCATCGCGGCCATGTCGCGTGTCACCTGCCATGCGGTGACCTCGGCGAGATCGACTTTCTCGGGGTTCGGTCCGGGCTCGGTGGTCTCCGAAGGGACCATGGGCGGTTCGGCCTGTGCCGCAGCTTCCGTCAGTTCCATGTCCTTTTCCTCTACTTCCTATTGATCTGGTCTGTGTCTAATGCCGGGTTGGTTTCCGACCCGGCCGGCCACCGCGCGCAGCTCGGATCTGAGGGGCTTGATGCCCCGAAGATTCGATACCGCGCGGTCGAGGGGGCTCGATGCCCCTCGGCCGCGGTACCGGCCCGCGAACGGGAGGACCGGGACACTTCGGATGTCCTGGCCCTCCCTCCCGGTTTCCGGGGTCAGGCGGGCACGAGCGCTTCGAGCCAGCCGGGCACTGTCACTTCCCATGTGCAGTTGCGGCAGGCGAATCCGGATCGCTGGAAGCTGACGCCCTTTTCGATCAGGGTGTCAATCTCCTCGGTCTCGATGTCCCAGATGAGTTCGTTCCACTGCATGCCCGTGGCGAGCTCGCAGATCTCGTTCTCGGCGAGGCACTCGGGCCTCGGGCACACCAGCATCACCCGGTCCGGATCTTCAACGAACATGGGCAGTGCTTCGCCTGGCGGTGGCCGGTCGGCTGCCCGCCGCTCGACCAGTTCGGTGAGTGCCTCGCGCAGCACCCAGGCGGGGAACTGGCGGGGGTTCTTCACCATCTGGTCGAGGGTGGATGCCCTGAGCATCGACTTTCGCAGTTCGGCGCGGTCCCGGGTCACCTGCTGCTCTCTTCACGCGCAGCGAGGTCCCGGGTCAGTGCCTCGATGTTGGGGGACAGGCGCAGCGACGTCCGGTTGGGAGAGGCGGCGGTCGCCGGGTGCCACGTCTGCTCTGGTGACACCCAGTAGACGGCCGGTGTGAGCGGGCCCTGACCGGTTGCGTGGGATCTTGCTGCGAGGTTCAGGAGGTGTCCCAGGGCCGAGATGACGGACAGGTCCTCGACGACGTGAAGCATCAGGACATCTCGGGTCGGCAGAGCCGCGAGTACGCCGTACTGCGGGGCCTCGACGTTCAGAGAGTCGCGGAGGACGGTATCCAGCACGAGCGCTTTGGAAGCGGCGAACGATGTGCCCGTGACGAAGGTGATCCCTACGCCGTGGATCTCCTCGTGCTCGACGTGAGCGGCGAGTTTCTGCAGGTTGGCCAGACCGAAGCTGTCGGCGGCTGACCAGGTGAGACCGAGGTCAGCCGGGTCCAGGTACATCGTCACCGTGCCGTCGTTGATCGTCGCGGGAACTGCCACCAGCCCAGGCAGGAAGTCGGGTCGGTCGGCGGTCCAGTCGGCGGGGAGGGCGTCCCTCGGTACGAGGCGCTGGATCAGTTCGTTGACCGGGTCGGCGGGCGGCGCAGGCGGACCTTGACGCAGTTGCCGAGCGAGGCAGCCGAAGTGCTCCTCGATCAGCCGGGGCCATTCGCTCCTGTCGTGCTGGGCCACGGTCCGGGCCAGATTGCTGAGGCCCAGGACAGCGCCAGAGCTGTCGGTCGACACGAGCGCGACACCTCTGTCATAGGCCACGGTGAATCCGTGGGTGATTGCTGCGGCAAGGCTGAGCTTCACCAGCACGGTGGATTGATCGCGCGACAGCGGGGCGATCCGGGCAACTTCGGCCGAGTACATAGATGCGAGCTCCGTTCCGCCAGCCGGGGCCGTCAGCCTTCGGCCGACCGTTGTTCGCCCCCTCCTGGCGACGGAACTTCGGACCCGTAAGCGACTGAGCCACAACCGCCGCGATGTGCGTGGGCGCAGCGCAGCGGAGAACACGCGCAGCGCCGGGTACGTCGGCGGTTGTGGAGCAGGCGTGTCGGGTCAGAATGGAGTGCCAGGAGGGGGAGAACAAACGCT
>NZ_BAAAOS010000067.1:0-1549 GCF_039530625.1 Kribbella sancticallisti
TCACCGGACAAAACGCCCGGGACCAACTTAAGCAACGAATTTCAGAAGCAGGACACTAGTGCCCCGTGTCAGAAGTTCCGTTGCGCTACTTCCGACACGGGGCTCTAGGGAGGCCGAGGGATGAGCACCAAGAGATTGGCATCGACCGGCAACAAGATCGGCGTCTGGATGTACCGGACGCTCGGTGGCCGGCTGGCCAGTGGGAGCAAGGACGTGCACGTGATGGTGGTGACCACGCCGGGCCGGCGGACGGGCGTCGCGCGGTCCACCTGCGTGCGCTACCTCGACACCCGTGACGGATTCGTTGTCTGGGGCACCGGATCCGGCTCTCCGCGCGACCCGGACTGGTTCCGCAATCTGCGGTCGGCGGCGGAGGCAGAGGTCCAGGTGGGAACCAGGCGGGTTCGGGTCCGGCCCAGGGAACTGGTCGGTGAGGAGCGCGCCGAGGTGTGGACGGACGTCGTACTGGCCCAGGCGCCGGAGGTCGGGAAGTACGCGCGCAAAGCCGCCCGGACGATCCCGGTCGCCGTACTGCAGCCCATCGAAGGTGTGACCGGGGACGGGCGTTAGCGTCTGCGGCATGACTGAGGTGAGAAGACCGCGCCGGCTCGTGCCTGGCGATCGGGTGGCGGTGGTGGCACCGGCGGGGCCGTTGGACGCCGAGCGGCTGGAGTGGGGGACGAAGTACCTGCGGGACTGGGGTATCGAGGTCGAGGTGATGCCGTCCGCGCTGGCGCGGCATGAGCGGCTGCCCTACCTGGCGGGGGAGGACCGCGTTCGCGCGGCCGAGTTCCGCGCCGCCTGGCTGGATTCGTCGTACCAGGCGGTCTTCGCCGGCCGCGGCGGGTACGGCGTACAGCGGCTGCTGCAGCATCTCGATCTGGATGAGCTTGCCCCGATCGACAAGATCCTGGTCGGCTTCAGCGACCTCACCGCGCTGCACGAGGCCTTCAACGCCCGCGGCCTCGTCACCGTCCACAGCCCGATGGCCGCGACCGTTGGGCAACTCCGGACGCAGGAGTCCCACGACCGGCTGCGCGACCTGCTGTTCGAGCCCGAGTCGGTGACGGACCTGCTCGCGCCCGTAGGCGCCCGAACCGTCGTCCCCGGTACTGCGGAAGGCCGGCTCCTCGGAGGCAACCTGGCTCTTCTGGCCGCCAGCCTCGGTACTCCGACCCTGGCTCGCCCCAAGGGGATCATCGTGCTGGAAGACGTCAGCGAGGACGGCTACCGGGTGGACCGGCTACTGACGCAGCTGCTCAGGTCCGGCTGGTTCGACCAGGTCACCGGCCTGGTGATCGGCGACTTCAGCGAGTCCGAGGACCTGGGCCTGGTGGGCGACGTAGTCCGCGAGCGCCTCGAACCCCTCGGCCTGCCGATGGTCGAGGGTGCGGCGGTCGGCCACGAGGACCTCAACCTCGCCCTACCCCTAGGCCTCCCAGTCCGCCTCGACGCAACCGCCGCGACTCTTACCCCACTCCTGACACCGCTCAGCTGATAGACCGTGAACGTGCCTTTCCCTCGATAGACGCGGACGGCAGCGTGCGGG
>NZ_BAAAOS010000068.1:0-140867 GCF_039530625.1 Kribbella sancticallisti
ACATCCTTCCGGAGCAACCGCTCCTGATCTCGGATGTCCGTCAAAACGGGTCAGCCCCACATCCCATGAGCGTCGCCCGAGGTTTGCTTGACGGACGGCGCGCCTAGCGACCCTTCGAAGGGGAGGCAAATCGCGCCACCTCGAACTGCATGATCTTGGAACTCTGCTGCATCCAGTTCGCCATTTACTGAGCTTCGTCCTCGGTGGCGAACCTACGCCTGCGATTCTCATCCCGACGCTACGGGCGGTCGTCTTGGGGAATCCCCCTCGAAGCAATAAGAAATACTCCCGTCGCACAGGCACCGTAAGACGCACCACTCGGGTCCCCGATCTGCCGTACGAGTAGACCCCTCCTTCGACACGCGCCCTCCACAAGCCACCGCCTGCCACAACCCCAATCACCCTGCACTACAACCTGCGCCCATCAGCAGACCCGGACGTTACCGCCCGCCAGGCGGTCGGCAGGCTGTCCTCGTCGTGCTTTCAAAGGACGTCTTCGCGGGTCAGAGCGACGGTGCCCGGGACGGAATCCGAACCCGTATGCCTTTCGGCCGCGAGGTTCAAGTTCGCCCAACCCCGGTCCGTCAGCGTTCCACCTAGTCCGCACCGTGCTCCTCGCCTGGCTGGCGGACGTCGCCGGACTCGCCCGTATCGGGACGAACTGCAACTACCAGCGCTTCGTTGCGAACTCGGAGCAGGTTAGCCAGCGCTGGTTATCCCGGCGTAGCGGTCGGCCGCCTGCTGGGCATCTCAGACCATGTTGGCCGAACCGGCGGCTCGGGCCAGGAATGATGAGGGCCCTGAACCGTCACCGATGTCCTGACACATCCACTGTCACCGATGTCCTGATCCACAACCGTCACCTATGTCTTGAGACATCACAGTGACACTTACGCGGTCAACGAGCAAGCTTCGAACACTCGTTTTACTCTTCTCTCTATGGGCGGCAACAAGCGACACCCGCGCCCGAAGCCTTCGGACCCACTCAGGCGCTGCTGGGTGCTCGGCGACAACCGCGGGCAACGTGGTCCTTGGTAGGACTGATCTTGGAGTGGCCGAAGGTCAACTCGGAGGACTGGATGGCGCGCGTAATCTACGTGCGCAAACCACAGCGGAGCGAAGCTGTCGAGGAGTGGCTCATGGCTGGACTACTCACGCCGGCCGATTCTGCGAGCTTCGAGCCGATCACCGACGAGGCTCATTACATCGATCATCGTGGCCTTTAAACTACCGAGGGCGGGATCGTAGATCGAGTCAACGAAACCGCTTTGAGGCCTCGACGTTGTTTCAAGCTTCATTGGCGTGAATTGATTGACAAGCCGGAAGCGGCGTTCGCGTACTCCAGCCCCTACTGTTGGTGTTGGGAGGGATACGTCTATGGACTCGACTGCCCGTCCGCCAGCCGAAGCAGGGGGGCGCAGACACAAGTGGCGATTGGAGATCCTGGCCGCCGCCGCAGCGGCTGTCGCGATAGCAGTCACCCTCGGGGCACTGTGGTGGTCTGGCCTGATAGACGCGGATCCTCGTCCGCCCGCTGCAACCAAGACTGTGACAGTTTGGCCGACACAGACTCCGTCAGTAACGCCCTCGGAGACGCCCACGGAGACGCCCTCGGAGACGCCCTCGGAGACGCCTACAACTTCGGGACCACCTTCAAAACCTCCTCCTTCCTCAGTGGAGAAGCCGCAGACCTCCCGCGAGCGATACGAAGAGGCCGCGCGTCGCGAATTGGAGGCCGGGACGATCGCTTACAACGTGCCTCGACAGGCAAGGGTTAAAGAGGAATTCCAGGTGACCGCGAGGGTCCAGCGCGGAACTGTGACTATTTCGCCCTCCCTGACGCCTCTGCCAGGGACAGCCCCAGTGACGGTTGAAAAGTTGCGTGTGGGCACCTACATGCGGGCGGAACTGCGAGGAGGCGGATTTGAGGTCGAGCCGATCGATGACACACTGCAACTTATTGATGGTGTGACGGAGTGGACTTGGCAAGTTGTGCCGCTGTCTGCTGGATCACATTCGCTCCGCCTAACTCTGGTCGTTGAAATGGACGAACTCCCGCTGAGCAAGGGGACGTTCGAGCGAACGATCGAGGTCGCAGTTGAGGAGCGACCATCGGTGGTTAAGCAGTTTCTGGCGCTGTTCGACTGGTCGAATGTAGTCACGGCGGTGCTCATCGCCGTGCTCGTCGGAGCTCCGCAGTTCGTAAGGAAGCGCTGGGGGACGGGACCAGGCGAGGTGAAGGAAGGTGGTACGGAAGAGGAGAGCGCGGCGGGTGTCAGGCCCTCGGCCACGGCGTCCGGGGCGAAACAAGCGGTTGGCGTGAAGCCTCAATCAAGAAAGCCTCAACGCCGGGCCGCCCAGAAGAAGCCACCGCGCTCGAATCTGTGAGGTTTTGCGGTGGCCAGTCGAACACGTCTCCGCATCGCCCCGATAGCTGCCGACCTTAGGTTCGGTTCGGTGCGGGTCAGGGGTCGAGCTTGCTCGATCGCGGAGCGACGCCGGAGGCGCCCTCGACGCGAGCCGGGCCGAACCGTCCCTCCCATGATTGCTAGCGGGGCGATGCGGGAGCTCAGGATCAGACGGCAGGTCGCCTTGGCCACGGCGGCGGATGGCCGGCCGATGGCGAGTTGGTTCTAATTGACAGGGTGTCGACCGTTGATAGCGAGTGCTGCTGTCTTCGACTGGCACCCTGTTGGCACGTGCGCGCTAAGCCAACGGGGGACGGGGCCGACGAGCCCTTAGGCGAGGAGCCCGAAGGGTTGCCCCGCTCCCCCGGTCCACTGGTGGCGGCGTGCTTTCGGGCCCTGGAGGGGCCCGTCTTGAAGACGTAGAGAAACTTGAAGACGTAAAGGAACTTGTCAGGCGACAGATACGGACACTGCTGTTCTCCGTCGACGGATGCGTGACACTCGTCCGCCATGTGATCTGCGACAGCCGAGAGGCACGGATCGCGGCATGAGCGGTCAGGCTAGTCGTCGGTCGGCGGCGTGACCCAGCACGACGCACAGGAGGGGCGCTGGGACGCTCCGATAGCAGCCGACGGCTATGCGGGGAAGGCCTTCCAGTGTCCTTCGGAGATGACCTCGACGGTGCCGTCGGTCACCTTGATGGCGGTCTGGTCGTCGATGGCGTATGCCGGACCTGCGATGCGGGCGGCCCATCTCTCCGCAAAGACCATGGTGTTCTCCGGCATCTGCTCGTGGTCCAGGTGCGGGAAGATCGAGAAGTCGACGACCCCGAGCGTGCGGTCGTCCGGGGCAGCCGGCCACGAGACGAAGTCGTCACCGATCCGCGGTGTCATCACCATGCTGCCGGCACTCATCCCTACCCAGACCGTCTCGGGCAGCGACGGCATGAGCCGCGACAGCCCTGACTCCCGCATCCAGTGGCACAGGTACGTCGTGTCGCCGCCGTCTACCAGCAGCACGTCGGCCTCTCGGACCCACGGCACCCACCGCTCCTCGCCGATGCTGGGCAGCGCGGTGAGCTCCAGGACGCCCAAGGCCGCCCAGCCCAGGCTGGTCATCATGTGGAACGGAGGCTCGCCGGCGACGGAACTACGCACTGAGGCGGGCCCGAGCATCGGGTGGCCCCACTGCGCCGTGGGGATGCAGAGCGCACGGGACTCGGAGATCGGCTTGCCCAGCAGATCGACCAGCGCATCGCGGATGCTCTCGTTCGTAACGCCTCCGGATGTCAGAAGGAGCTTCACAACGCCTCCCGAGTTGAGTGCGACGGATTCGTGTGACATAGGCACCGCGCACGCGTCATCGCCTGACTCCTGTCTCGCCCTGTGGCGCCCTCGACTGGCAACCATTCACCTGTTCTACGAACACTACGTTCCGGATCAGACAGCCCCTGCCAGGAGATCCGGCGGGCCTCCGCATGCGCGCACTGCCATCTGCAGATCGGTGCGCTGCTCCGACACGTGAACAGACTTCTAGCCTGTCGCACATCAGTTGGCGGACATGTGTCGCGGATCTGTTGTCGGATCACAAGGATGCGGCGGCGACACAGGTCAGAGCAGAATGTGCCCGGGACGGGATTCGAACCCGTATGCCTTTCGGCTGCGAGGTTTAAGCTCGCTGCGTCTGCCGTTCCGCCACCCGGGCCTACAGCCAGAGGAGCACCCTACAAGTAGATCCCGGCCTGGGACACAGGGTAAGAGGGCGATGTTTCTAGGATATTAGGTCAGAGCCTGAAGTAGCTGAGGCAGCAGGGAATTTCCTGACCTGAGGGACGCTTGGAGGGTACGCCGCGGCGGTGGGCCGGTGAACCACCCGCACGGACGGGGAATCGAATCACCCGTGGGGCGGGCGGGTGAACCACCCCGCCCCGAACCACCCCAGCGGGCGCGGACTACAGGTAGGTCTTGCGGGGGTAGACCGCGTGGGCGCCGGCGACCCGGTCCAGGAACAAGAGACCTGTGCAGTGGTCGATTTCGTGTTGTAGGGCTCGGGCTTCGAAGGCGTCGGTGGTGAGGGTTACCGAGTCAGTCGTGCCGGGGAGTACTCCGGTTACCGTCAGGCGGGTGGCTCGCTTTACGTCGCCGGTCAGGTCGGGGACGGACATGCAGCCTTCTCGGGCCTTCTCCTGGCGGCTGGACTCCACGATCACCGCGTTGCAGAGGACAAAGACGCCGTGGCAGGTACGGGTCTTGGGGTGGCCAGTGACGTCCAAAGCGAACATCTGGGCGGCCACACCGACCTGGGGAGCAGCAAGACCGACGCAGCCGGGTGAGACTCGCATGGTGGCGACCAGATCGGCGGCCAGCGTGACCATCACCGGGTCTAGAGGATCGACGGTCGCGCCCTCGGTTGCGAGCACCGGATGAGGAGCGCGGACCACCTCCAGTACGTCGCCTGTGATGCCGAGCTGGGCGGGACTCCAACTCGCGAGGGTCTGGTTCAGGTGGGCGGTGTTCACGGAACTCACAGGTCGTCGCTCTCGGCTGGGCGCAGGGTGATTCCGACGCCGAGTTCGTCCGCGGTGATCTCGAGGGCGCGCTGGAGCATGTTCAGTTCGGCGCCCGCCGGGATCTCCACCTCGGCGGTGAGCACGTACAGGGAGCCGACGAGCCGGGTGGTCAGGTCGGTGATGGTGCCGCCGACCGAGGCGATCATCCGGGTGACCGCGGCGACGATGCCGGGGCGGTCCGCGCCGTGGACGCTGAGGATGTACGGCGCTCCGATCGGCGCGTGGGCGTGTTCCGGGCCCATCTGACGCACGGTGATCACCAGTTCGCCGCGCAGCGGCTGGAGCGCCTCGCGGACCTCGTCGAAGGGCCCGGAGCAGACGATCACCATCGCGAAGTGGCCGCGCAGCAGGGTCATCGTCGAGTCCTCGAGATTCACCCCGGTCTGGGCGAGGGCCTCGGTGACGTCGGCGATGATGCCCGGACGGTCCGGGCCGATGACGGTGACTGCGAGCTGGCTCATGGGCGCCGAATCTACCCGCACCGAAAGTCTCGACCGGCCGCGACTTCGGTATCCGGACTCCCCGCAAGGCCCGCGAAGGCGCCCTGAGCTGGCTAGATTCGACCTCATGGTCGGTTCCGAGGGTCCCAGACGGAGCACCCGGGACTGGGTGGTCGACAGCCTGTGCTTCGTCGTGGCGATCTTCGGCGGCTTCCTCCTGTACGACGACGGCTCGCGTGACCCGGTCCCGTCGGCGCTGCTCGCGTTCGACTTCTGGACCGGCATGGCGTTGTGTCTCACGCTCTGGTTCCGCCGGCGCTGGCCGGTCCAGCTGGCGGTGATCGCGGCGCTGGTGTCGACGTTCTCGGACACGGCGGGCGCTGCCACCCTGCTGCTGATCATCACGGTGGCGATCTACCGGCCGTTCCGGACGACCCTGCTGATCTTCCTCATCAACGCGGCAAGTCTGGCCATCTATCTCCAGGTCCGGCAGAAGCCCGAGTCGTTGCAGGAAGTCGCCATCTGGGCAGTCCTGATCTACTCGGCGGTGGCGGGCTGGGGCCTCTACCTGCGGTCCCGCCGTCAGCTCCTGCAGACACTGAGGGATCGCGCCGATCGTGCCGAGACGGTCGCACGGCTGCAGGCTCAGCAGGCGCAGATGCGGGCCCGGGAGGAGATCGCCCGCGAGATGCACGACGTGCTCGGCCATCGCCTGTCACTGCTCAGCGTGCACGCCGGCGCGCTGGCCTACCGCCCGGACGCAACCACCGACGAGGTGGCCGGCGCCGCCGAGACCATCGGGGCCAGCGCGCACCAGGCGTTGCAGGACCTCCGCGAGGTCATCGGCGTACTGCGCGCGCCCGTCGGCGAGCTCCCGCAGCCGACCTTCGCGGATCTGCCCGTGCTGGTCGAGGACTCCCGCGCGGCCGGGGTTCCGGTCGACCTGGAGTTCGATGCCGTGGGCAATCCCCCGGATCACGTCGGCCGTACGGCGTACCGGATCGTGCAGGAAGGCTTGACCAACGCGCTCAAGCACGCACCCGGCCACCCGGTCCGGATCCAGGTGATCGGTGCGCCAGGCAACGGGTTGAGCGTCGAGGTGACCAACCCCGCGCCCGGCAAGCGACCAGGCGCCGGCCAGGGCCTGATCGGGCTCAGCGAACGTGCCCAACTCGCCGACGGGCGGCTCGAACACGGCCGCACCCCCGAGGGCGAGTTCCGCCTCGCCGCCTGGCTACCGTGGCCCGCATGACCATCCGTGTCTTGATCGTGGACGACGATCCGCTGCTGCGCGCCGGGCTGAAACTGATGCTCGGCGGCGCTCCGGACATCCGGGTGGTCGGCGAGGCCGGTGACGGCGGCGGGGTCCAGAGCCTGATCGACAAGCTCTCCCCCGACGTCGTGCTGATGGACATCCGGATGCCCGGCACCGACGGCCTGACCGCGACCGAGGCCGTACGCCGCCGCCCGGGCGCGCCCGAGATCGTCATCCTGACGACCTTCGACGCCGACGACCACGTACTGCGCGCGCTCCGCGCCGGCGCCGCGGGCTTCATCCTCAAGGACACCCCGCCGGCCGAGATCGTCGAGTCGGTACGCCGGGTCGCGGGCGGCCAGCCGGTCCTCTCACCAGCGGTCACCAAGCGCCTGATCACCCGGGTCGCGGCGTCCGGCCAGGACCAGCGCAAGGCGAAGGCAACCGTCCGGCTGAAGGACCTGAACGACCGCGAACGCGAGATCGCCGTGGCGGTCGGCGAGGGCAAGTCCAACGCCGAGATCAGCGCGACCCTCTACCTCAGCGTGCCCACGGTGAAGACGCACGTCTCCCGCATCCTCACCAAGCTGGACATGAACAACCGGGTCCAGATCGCCCTGCTGGTCCACGACGCCGGCCTCCTCGACGACACCCGCTGATCACCGCTGCGTCACTCATTCGAATTAGCCTGAGGGAGTCCGTCCGCCCCCGGAAGGTTCTGGCATGCGCTTGCTCGTCGGTGGTCTCGCCCTCACCCTGCTACTCCCCGCCCTAACCGCCGAAGCCTCGGCAACAGCCGTCGCACCGACCGTCCAGGCGGCAGTAGCCGACCCGGCGGCGTACGTCGATCCCCTGATCGGGTCTGCCAGGGACGGCAACACCTGGCCCGGCGCGGTGCGGCCGTTCGGGATGATCTCGTGGAGCCCCACCAGCACCCGGGGCGACCAGACGAGCACCGGCGCCGCCAACGGCTACCAGTACGACACGACGCGAGTGCGCGGGTTCAGCCTCACCCACGTGAACGGCGCGGGCTGCAACCCGGGCGCCGCCGGCGACGTCCCGATCATGCCGTACGTCGGCCAGGTGGACACCTCGCCGACAGCGGACACCACCGACGCGAAGTACGCGAGCGACTTCAGCCACGCGCAGGAGGTCGCGAAGCCCGGCCGGTACACCGTGACGCTGGCGAACGGGGTCAAGTCGGACCTGGCGGTCACCACCCGCGCGGGCGTCGGCGAGTTCGGCTTCCCCACCGCCGGCCAGGCGAACCTGCTGTTCCGCACCTCGAACTCCCTGAACGGCAGCCAGGACGCCGAGATCAGCATCGACGCCGCGAACCGCAAGGTCACCGGATCCGTCCTCACCGGCGCGTTCTGCGGGCGCCGCGCGAACGGCGGCATCAACAACCGCAAGTCGTACTACCGGCTCTACTTCACCGCCTCCTTCGACCAGCCGGTGGTTGCCACCGGCACCTGGAAGGACAGCACGATCACGCCGGGCGGAACCAAGACCACCGGCGGCGAGGGCTACGCGACCGGCGCGGACCGGGCCGGCCGCGGCTCGGGCGGATTCGTCAGCTTCGCGCCGGGGGCCAAGGTGCGGATGCGGATCGGCATCTCCTACGTGAGCCTGGCCGGCGCCGAGCAGAACCTGAAAACCGAAGTACGGCCGAACGCGACGGTGAACCGGATCGCGGCCGCCGGCTACAAGCAGTGGAAGAACGAACTGCAGAACGTCCGGATCACCGGCGGAAGCGAGACGCAGCGGACCACCTTCTACACCGCGCTGTACCACGCCATGCTGCAGCCGAACATCTTCAACGACGTCGACGGGCGGTACCTCGGCAGTGACCAGCAGGTCCACCGGCTCGCGGCGGGCCAGCGGGCGCAGTACGGGACGTTCTCCGGGTGGGACCAGTATCGGGCGCACATCCAACTGCTGGCATTGCTGAAGCCGGAGATCGCGGGTGACTTCGCGCAGTCGATGTACCAGTTCGCCCAGCAGAACAAGGGGATCTGGGACCGCTGGCTGCACAACAACGGCCCGACCCACGTGATGACGGGTGATCCGGCGGCGCCGACGCTGGCGACGTTCGCGGCGATGGGTGTGCGGAACTTCGATGCCGAGGGCGCCTACGCGTCACTGCTCAAGCAAGCGACCGTGCAGAACGAAGAGGCCGAGAACGACGGCGGTTGCCCCGGGCAATGCACCGGGCAACGACCCGCACTGAATACGTACCTCGCCAAGCACTACGCGCCGCAGGACGCGTGCCACTGCTGGGGTGGAGCCGCGGAGACGCTGGAGAACTCGCTGGCCGACTTCTCCCTTGCCCAGTGGGGATCCCGGCTCGGCCAACCCAACGCAGCGCTGACAGAGCGCGGCAGTTGGTGGAAGAACACCTTCGACCCGGCAGTGGGATACCAGCGGGCGCGGAAGTCCGACGGAACTTGGCAGCCCGGCTTCACGCCGTCAACGGATGTGGGATTCGCGCAAGGATCCAGCGCGACCTACACGTGGATGGTGCCGCAGGATGTCTCGGGCTTGGCCGCGGCGATGGGCGGCAACGCAGTACAGCGGCTTGATGGGTTCTTCCACGATGATGCCGGGAACTGGGCGGTCAAGGGCGGCAGCGCGCTGCGGTACGACCCGACCAATGAGCCGGGGCTGCACACACCGTGGCTCTACAACGGACTCGGGGTGGCTTGGAAGACGCAGGCGACGACTCGCGAGATCGTGGACACGGTCTATGGAGTCGGGCCGGCCGGGCTGCCGGGGAACGACGATCTGGGGACGTTGTCGGCGTGGTACGTGTTCGCCGCGATCGGGCTGTTCCCGCAGACGCCAGGGCGGGCCGAACTGCTCGTCGGGAGTCCCCTGTTCCCGAAGGTCGAGCTGCGCCGGAGCAACGGAGTACGGCTGACTGTGGAGGCTCCGGAGACCTCGGACGCCAACCAGTACGTGCAGTCGCTCTCCCTCAACGGCAAACCGCAGACCGAGTCCTGGCTGCCGGAGTCGTTCATCACCCGCGGCGGCCGGATCAACGTGCAGTTGGGAGCGGCACCCACTGGCTGGGGCACCGCTCCCAATGACTACTAGCTCCCGGTGGCCCGGCGGAACTCGTCGTTCGGGGTCTGCAGGCTGCCGAGGCTGGTGACCTCGCGGCGGAAGAACAACGCGAGGGTCCAGTCGAGGATGACCCGTGCCTTGCGGTTGAAGGTGGGGACGCGGGACACGTGGTACGTCCGGTGCAGGAACCAGGCCGGCCAGCCCTTCACCTTCACGCCGTACAGCTGGGCGACGCCCTTGTGCAGGCCGAGGCTCGCCACCGAGCCGACGTACTTGTGCTTGTAGTCCTGCGGGGCTTCGCCGTCGACCACCCGGAGGATGCTGGCGGCGAGGCGGTGGGCCTGACGGACCGCGTGCTGGGCGTTCGGAGCGCAGTACGCGCCGGTCTCGGAGGTGAGGTCGGGCACGGCCGCGTTGTCACCGGCGGACCAGGCGTCGTCGACACCCTCGATCCGCAGGTTCGGCAGGCACTTGACCCGGCCCTTCTCGTCCAGCGGGAAGCCGGTGCTGGCCAGCGCCGGGTTGGCCTTCACACCGGCGGTCCAGACGATCGTGTCGGCGTCGAACTCCTCGCCGTCGCTGAGCACGACGCGGCCCTTCTCGCAGGACTCCAGCCGGGTCTCCAGCTTGATGTCCATGTCGCGCTTGCGCAGCTGCTCGACCGTGTACTGCCCCAGCTCGGGTCCGACCTCGGGCAGGATCCGGTTGGTGGCCTCGACCAGCACCCAGCGCATGTCCTCGGGCTGGATGTTGTCGTAGTACCGGGTGGCGTAGCGGGCCATGTCCTCGAGCTCGGCGAACGCCTCGACACCGGCGTACCCGCCACCGACGAAGACGAAGGTGAGCGCGGACTTGCGCAGGACCGGGTCGGGCTGGGATGACGCGACGTCGAGCCGGTCGAGCACCTTGTTGCGCAGGGCGATCGCTTCCTCGACGTTCTTGAACCCGGTGGCCTCCTCGGCCAGCCCCGGGATCGGCAGCGTCCGCGCGATCGAGCCGAGCGCGACGACCACCTGGTCGTAGGCGAGCTCGTAGTCGGGGCCCTCCTCGGGCATCACCTTGGCGACCTTGTTGGCGTGGTCGATGCCGGTGACGCGGCCGGTGACGACCCGGCAGCCCTTCAGGGTCTTGCGGAGCGGCACCACGACGTGCCGTGGTTCGACCGAGCCGGCCGCCGCTTCGGGCAGGAACGGCTGGTAGGTCATCACCGAGCGGGGGTCGACGACGGTGACCCGGATCCTGCCCCGGCGAGCGGCCTTGCGCAGGCCGTACGCGGTGTACATCCCGACGTAACCGCCTCCGACGACGAGGATGTGCGGTACCTGGGCTGCCATTGCCTTCACTCTCCCTGAGTGGTGCTCCAACTTCATGTCCACTTCAGGATACCGGCCTCGTGAAAACTTTCACAAGCCATCTCCCGGGTGATCTCAACCACCGGGAATCCCTCTCCGGAGGGTTCCCCCATGGCCTATCGTGCGGCCTTCCGCCGCCCAGACCTAGCGATCCCTCCCGACTGACCGCTACCCGGTACACAACCGCAAGACCCGGCTACAGGCCGGCGATCGTCCTCGCCCGGGTCATCACCGCGTCGAGCATGGGTTCGGTGAGTTTGCCGGTGAAGGTGTTCTGCTGGCTGGGGTGGAAGCAGCCGAGCACGACGACTTCGCCGTACGGCGTGGGGACCCCGTACTCGACGGCGTGGCCGAACTTCGGGCGGGGTTTCGGGACCTCGCCGCCGACGGCCTGCAAGGCGTTCAGGAGGGCGTCGAAGCCGAACTTGCCGAGGCAGACGATCGCCCGGGTGAACGGCAGAACCAACTCCAGTTCGCGCCGGAACCACGGGGAGCAGGTGTCGCGCTCGGTGGGAGTGGGCTTGTTGGCCGGCGGGGCGCAGCGGACGGCTGCCATCATGCGGGCGCCGAGCAGCCGCAACCCGTCGCCGGCGTGCTCGCTGGTGGGTTGGGAGGCCAGCCCGACCCGATAGAGCGACGCGAACAACCAGTCCCCCGAGCGATCTCCGGTGAACACCCGGCCGGTGCGATTCCCGCCGTTCGCCGCGGGAGCCAGGCCCGCGATCAGCACCCGCGGTTCGGGGTCCCCCCAGCCGGCGATCGGCCGGCCCCAGTACGGCTGGTCCGCGAACGACTTTCGCTTGCTGTGGGCAACCTCCTCGCGCCACTCCACCAACCGGGGACAAGCGCAGCAGACGGACACCCTGGCGTCGAGTTCAGCCAGGGTGTCCGTCTGCGTGAGCTTGACGACCTCCGCCGCGTCACGAGCGACCGGAGTACTGCGGGCCGCCGGGTCCTCGGGCCAGCCCGTGCCCGGCGGCACCGGGCTTTCGTACAACTCCCCCGTCAACGGGTGCGGCAGTCGCATTCAGCCAGGTTAGTGCGTCTCCACCGGCTGCAGAGCCGGCACGACGGGCTCCATCGAGGACCGGCGGCGCCGAGCCGTCGGAACCAGCAGAGCGAGCACCACCGCGACCGCGGCAACTGCGGCCAGGACGATGAACGCGTCGGTGAAGCCGGACTCGGACGGCAGTCCGTTGGCCTGGACGTGTGCGGTGAGAATCGAACTGACCACCGCCGTACCGATCGAGCCACCGATCGTTCGGATGTTCGCGTTCATCCCGCTCGCGGCGCCGGTCTGGTGCCTCTGCACGTTCTGCACGATCAGGCTCGTCATGGACGCGTAGGCGAGACCGATACCGAGGCCGGCCACTCCACCGGCGGCGGCGACCTGCCACGGCTGGCTGTGGAGCGTGGCGAGGGCCACGCAGGAGATCAGGCTGAACACGGAGCCCAGGATCAGTTGGGCCTTGACGTCGAAGCGCGGCGCGATCGGACCGCTGAGCGAGCCGGCGACCGCCATCCCGACGAGCATCGGCAGCATGAGCAGACCGGCGCGGGTCACTGTGGCGCCGAAGCCGTAGCCGGCCGCGGTCGGGACCTGCATGAACTGCGGGAGGAAGGCGTAGACGGCGAACATGCCGGCACCGAACAGCAACGCCACCAGGTTGGTCGTCCAGACCGCGGGAAGCCGCATCATGCGCATGTCGATCAGCGGATTGCCGGAGCGGAGTTCGATCGCCACCCAGCCGGCGAACAGGACCACGGCCAGGGCCAGGAGCCCGACCGTCCAACCGGAGGTCCAGCCCCAGACGGTCGCCTTGCTCAGCGGAAGGAGGAGCGCGACCAGCCAACTGGACAGGGCCAGGGCCGCGATCCAGTCCACCCGGCCGGGGTGGCGCGAGGGGGATTCGGGGACGAAACGGTGGGCCGCGAGCATGACCAGACCGATGACCAGCAGCGGGATCCAGAACAGCCAGCGCCAGTCGAGGTTCTGGACGACCGGTCCGGCCAGGACGATGCCGAGACCGCCGCCGGCCGCGATGACGGCGGACAGGATGCCGACCAGGGACGGCACCCGCTCGGACGGGAACTCGTCGCGGACGATGCCGAACGACAAGGGGAAGATCGCGCCGCCGAGGCCCTGGACCACCCGGCCGACGATCAGTACTGCGATGTTCGGAGCGAGCGCGGCGATCAGGGAGCCGGCTGCGACGGCGGCCAGCGCGATCATCAGGGTGCGCTTCTTGCCGGCCAGGTCTCCGATCCGGCCGAGCAGCGGGGTGGCCACCGAGGCCGACAGCAACCAGGCCGTCAGGGTCCAGGTCACCGTCCCCTGACTGGTGTGCAGATCACGCTGGATCACCGGCAGGGCCGGACTGACCAGGGACTGCAGCATCGAGAACGAGGCGGCCGCCGTGGCCAGGACGAGCAGGATCAGCCGCGCAGAAGACGTGCTTGTACGCATCAGGTATTCCTTCGGAACTGAGCCGATGCCGCGGCAGAACGCGCGGGCATCGCGGAAAGCCTCACGTGGTAAAGTCGAGGCGTGCCTCCACTATAACGGAGGTATGCCTCCGGTTCTAGTCGTTAGGGTGGATGAGGTGACCGAGAACACACGCTCCGGCCTGGGCGTCGCCGTGAAGCGCCCGCATCGCGCGGACGCCCGCCGCAACTTCGACGCCCTGCTCGCCGCCGCCCGGGACGCCTTCGCCGAGCACGGCACCGGAGCGTCGCTGGAGGACATCGCCCGCAACGCCGGCGTCGGGATCGGCACCCTCTACCGGAACTTCCCGACCCGCCAGGATCTCTTCGACAGCGTCTATCTGGGCGAGGTCGAGGAGCTCTGCCAGGCCGCCGAGCAGGTGGCCGACCTGCCGCCGTGGGAGGCGCTGGAGACGTGGCTCAACCGCTTCGTCGGGTACGCCGCCACCAAGCGCGCGATCTACGAGTCGCTGAACCGTGAGTCCGAGATGTTCCGCACCGCCCGCGAGGCGATGTACGGCGCGGGCCAACCGCTCTTCGACCGGGCCCAGGCGGCCGGCGAGGTCCGCTCCGACACCAACTTCGACGACGTCCTGCGAATGGTCAGCGGCCTCACCGGCGCCGGCTTCGTCGACGAGGACCAACGCACCCGAGTCCTCCACCTCGCCCTGGACGGCCTCCGCCCGAGGTGAGTTCCCGCGGGTGGAAAGCGGTGGCGCGGGGATGCCTTGGCAGGCGATCATCGAGCGGGTGAGGACCTTGCGTGGATGCTGAGGTGGCGGCCAATCGGGTCGCATGGGAGAAGGCGTCCCAGAAGCACGTCGACGAGTACGACGAATTGCTGGCTGAGGCTGCTGAGCGGAAGTCGCTGACGCAGCGGGAGTTGGAATTGCTTCAGCCGGTACTGGCCGGGGCGCCGCTGGTCGTGCATCTGCAGAGCGGGCATGGGCTGGATGATTTCGCGCTGCTGGATCGTGGGGCTCGCCACGTGGTGGGCGTCGACTACAGCGTGACGGCGGCGACCGCTGCTCACCGGCGAGCGCGGCAACTTGAGGTCGGAACCGCGTACGTTGTGGCCGAGGTGCCTGTGGTGCCTTTGAAAGAAGGGTGTGCCGGGCTCGTCTACACCGGCAAAGGCGCGCTCATCTGGATGCGTGACCTCGAGGCCTGGGCCCACGAGGTGGCGCGACTGCTGGAGCCCGAGGGGCGGCTGTTCGTCTACGAAGCGCACCCCACGGTCCCGCTGTGGTCCTGGGACGAGGACGAGCCGAGGATCCGCCCGGACCGTGGCTACTTCGCCAGGTCGCACATCAACGACAGCTTCCCGGCCAACGGCGCGCAGGAATGGCAGTGGTCGCTCGGCGAGATCGTCACCGCCGTCGTCCGCGCGGGCCTCGAGATCGAAACCCTCGAGGAGTACGCCGAACCGTTCTGGCGCCCCGGCGGCGTACAGGCGGCTGCCTGGCAGGGCCGGCTGCCGAACTCCTTCGCGCTACTCGCCCGTCGCAAGAGCTAGCGCGACCCCGTCGAGGATGTCGTGCTCGGACACCACGACCTCGTCGTACGCCAGGTCGTCGGCGATCCGGTCGTGGATCCGTTGCAGGATCAGTGCTCCGGCGCCGATCACGTCCACCCGCCCAGGATGAATCGCCCGCACCGCGGAACGCGCCATCCGGGTCGATCCCATCAGCCACGAGGTGGTGTCGAGCAGCACGTCGGCCGGGATCCGCGCGTGGTGGATCGCGCCCGGGTCGTACTCCTTCAGCCCGAGCGCTACCGCGGCGACGGTGGTCACCGTGCCGGCGACCCCGATCAGGCAGCGCGCGTCGGACAATGGGACGACCGTGGAGTCGAGCAGTTCGTCGACGTCCTTGGTGGCGGCGGTCATCTCCTCCACGGAGTGCGGGTCGGACGGCAGATGCCGCTCGGTCATCCGGACCGACCCCATGTCGAGCGACTCGGCCGCGATGACGCCGGACTCGTCACCCAGGACGAGTTCGGTGGAGCCGCCGCCGATGTCGGTCACCAGATACGGCCCCGGCAGGTCGAGCGCGGCGAGTCCGCTGGTCGCGCCACGGAAGCTCAGCGCGGCCTCCTCGGCGCCGGAGATGATGTCCGGCTCCACGCCGAAACGGGCGAAGACGCCGGCGAAGAACTCGTCGCGGTTGCTGACGTCGCGAGCCGCCGAGGTGGCGACGAACCGCAACTGTTCGACCCCGGCCGCGCGGACCGCCTCGGCGTACTCCGCGCAGACCGCGAAGGTCCGCAGCAACGCGTCGGGAGCGAAGGCGCCGGTGGAATCGACCCCCTGGCCCAGGCGGACGATCTGCATCCGCCGGTCGACGTCGGTCAGCGACCCGTCGGCGTAGTCGGCGATCAGCAGCCGGATCGAGTTCGTCCCGCAGTCCACCGCGGCGACGCGAACGGGCGCGGTCGCAGTACCGGCGTCAGACACAGGGACCCCGGCGACCCCAGTCGGGCAGCATCTCCAGAGCTTCGTCGCCCAGCGGGTTCACGCCCGGCCCGGCCGCCAGCGAGTGGCCGACCAGCACGTGCAGGCACTTCACCCGGGTCGGCATCCCGCCGGCGCTGATCCCCTTCACCTCGGGGACGTCACCGAGCACTTCCCGCCGAGCGAGATAGTCCTCGTGCGCGGACCGATAACGAGCCGCCAGGTCCTCGTCCTCGCCGAGCCGGTCCGTCATCTCCTTCATCACGCCCTCGGCCTCCAGCCGGCCGATCGCCGACGCCAGCCGCGGGCAGGTGACGTAGTACGTGGTCGGGAACGGGGTGCCGTCGGGCAGCCGCGGCTCGGTCTCCACCACGTCGGGCAGGCCGCAGGTGCAGCGGTGCGCGATCGAGCGGATCCCGCGGGCGGGCCGGCCGAGTTGCTCGCTCACGGCCGTGACGTCCTCGGGTGAAACGCTCACCTGCTGCCCTTCGGTGGTGCGGTCAGAACCGGCTTGGGGGTGGGCTTCGGCGCGCTCGGCGTGGCCGACTGCGGTGGTTTGCCGGCGCCTTCGACGCTGCCCCAGAGCTTGGTGTACCAGGTCGGCTTCTCGACGTCGGCCTGCGGATCGGCCGGTCCGGCCGGCTCCGGCGGCGCCCCGACGGGCTTGCCGTCGGCGCCGATCACCCGGTAGCCGATCTCACCGGGCATCACCCAGCCGAGCCGCTGCCGGGCCTGGGCCCGGACGTAGGCGTCGTCGTTCCAGCGGGCGATCTCGTTGTCCAACTGGTCGACCCGCTTCTCCCGGTCGGCGATCTCCTGCCGCAGCGCGCTGATCTGCTGGTGCTGGTCGAACCAGACCCGCAGGCTCTGCGCGTAGGACACGATCAGCGCACCGAGCACGAGCAGCACGACGGCTGCCCGGCCGGTGAGGTTGCGGGAACCCCGGGTCCGGGGTGGACCGGCCGGGGTCCCCGTCGTACGGCGCTTGGGCTGGTTGCCGTCCCGGCGGGCAGGTGGACGCGACTGGCTGCGACTCGTCGGTCGCGAGCCCGGACGTGCACCTGGATCCCGGCGGGAGGACATCCAAAAACCTTAGCTCGGTCAGCCCTTGAATCGCGGGAAGGCCGAGCGACCGGCGTAGCGGGCCGCGTCGTCGAGCTCCTCCTCGATCCGGAGCAGCTGGTTGTACTTCGCGGTGCGGTCGGACCGGGCCGGGGCGCCGGACTTGATCTGGCCGCAGTTGGTGGCGACCGCGAGGTCGGCGATGGTGGTGTCCTCGGTCTCGCCGGAGCGGTGGCTCATCATGCAGGTGAAGCCGCTGCGGTGGGCCAGGTCGACGGCGTCCAGCGTCTCGGTCAGCGAGCCGATCTGGTTCACCTTCACCAGCAGCGAGTTCGCCGCCTTCTCGGTGATGCCGCGCTGCAGCCGCTCGACGTTGGTGACGAACAGGTCGTCGCCGACGATCTGGATCTTGTCGCCGAGCTGGGAGCTGAGGTTGATCCAGCCGTCCCAGTCCTCCTCGTTCAGCGGGTCCTCGATCGACACGATCGGGTACGACGCGACCAGGTCGGCGTAGTACGCGATCATCTCGTCGGACGACAACTTGGCGCCCTCGAAGGCGTACACGCCGTCGGTGTGGAACTCGCTCGCCGCCACGTCCATGGCCAGCGCGATGTCCTTGCCCGGCTGCAGGCCGGCCCGCTCGATCGCGACCAGGATCAGGTCCAGCGCGTCGCGGTTGCTCGGCAGGTTCGGGGCGAAACCGCCCTCGTCACCGAGGCCGGTGGACAGGCCCTTCTCCTTCAGCACGGCCTTCAGCGCGTGGTAGACGCCCGCGCCCTGCATGACGGCCTCGGAGTAGGTCGCCGCACCGATCGGGGCGATCATGAACTCCTGCACGTCGACGTTGCTGTCCGCGTGCGCGCCGCCGTTGAGGATGTTCATCATCGGGACCGGGAGCACATGCGCGTTCGGGCCGCCGACGTAGCGGTACAGGTCCAGACCGGCGCTCTCCGCGGCCGCCTTCGCCACCGCCAGGCTGACGCCGAGGATCGCGTTCGCGCCCAGCTTGGCCTTGTTCGGCGTGCCGTCCAGGGTCAGCAGGGCCTGGTCGATCAGCCGCTGCTCGTGAACGTCGTAGCCGACGATCTCCTTGTCGATGTCCTCCAGGATGGCCGTGACGGCCTTCTGGACACCCTTGCCGCCGTAACGGGACTTGTCACCGTCACGCAACTCGACGGCCTCGAACTGGCCGGTGGAAGCACCCGAGGGCACTGCTGCCCGGGCTACGGTGTCGTCGTCGAGGAGAACCTCGACCTCGACAGTGGGGTTGCCGCGCGAGTCAAGAATCTCGCGGGCGCCGACGGCCTCGATGGTGGCCACATCTACTCCTCTGTTCACACCTCGTTGTCAGTGCCGACAATAACGGCCAGACCAGCCGGGTCAGTGGACCGCGTCCGCCTTTTCCACCCGGCAGATCGCTTCCGGCGGCACCGAGCGGACCAGCAGAACCCCGTTGGGAGCTTCGAAAACCGGCCGGCCGAGCTTGACCGGGTCGATGCCGAGCAGGACGTCGACGGCGGATCGCCTGCCCACATGGCTGTTCCGGGACGGCGCCAGGTGCACATGCGTACGCCGTCCCGGCCGCAACCCCTCGCGGGTGATCGCGTCCAGGGCCGCCGTGTTCGTGCCGTGCCAGAGCAATTCCTGCGGTGTCACCCGTCGCCAACTGTTCTCCAAAGCTTCACAGGTGACAGGCATTCCGGCGGCGGAATGGCCCTGGCAGGCGCGAATCCGGTCGCCGTCGACCTGCAGTCGCGCCTTGTCGTTCTGCTCGACGGCGGCGGCGAGCGCAGTACGGTCCATCTGGAGGAGGGCGCAGACGTCGGCGATCGCGGCCCAGCCGTCCGGGGTCATCGCGAGTCCGCGCTCGCCCGCCGTGTGGCGGAGCAGTCGGGACAACTTCCTGCTGGCCTGGCTCACACCACGAAGCGTGTCAGCAGGGTCCGCAACATGTCGAGGCGGTTGTCGGCGGGCCGGTTCCGGCGGATGACCAGGTAGTAACGGATCGGTGGCAGATCCTTGCCCGGGACGGTCCGCACCGCGGCCGGAGTACGGACAAAGCCGTTGACCACCGCGGGACCGATGCCCATCCGCACGAAGCGGACCAGCAGAACCCGACCTTCGGCCTCCACCGCGACGGACCAGTGCGGGCCGCGCATCCAGCGCCGCTCACTCGACTGGCTGCACCACCACGACTTCTTCGGCCGGACCGGCATCCCCTTCGGGCCACGTCCGGTTCTGCCTGCGCCGCCCGGACAAGGCGATCCACTGCGCGGAACTCGGCATCACGCACTTCGTCGACGACGAAGCCGACGTCCACGCGACCCTGCGCGGGCTGGTCCCCACCGCTACCTCTTCGGCCCTCAGCGTTCGGTGCCGGCCGACCTCATCCACACGCCCGACTGGCAGACCGCCGAGGTTGCCCTGATCGCTGATCTCGCGGAACGCGCGGGTTGAAGGATCCCACCAGCGGTAGGATTAACCCATGGGCGATCCCGCACGCACAGACAAGATGAGCGTCACCATTCCCTCGGACCTGGCCGCTGAACTCCGGGCGCGAGCCGGCCGGGGCAATGTTTCCGCCTATGTGACAGACGCCTTGGTCCGGCAACTCGAGCACGACCGACTGGGGGATTTACTGGCCGAACTGGCGGAAGAACACGGTCCGGTCACCGAGGACGAACTGGCGCAGGCGCGCGCCGAATGGCCTGACCGATGAGCCCCCGTAAACGTCCCCGCCCCGACCCCCAGGGAACTCTCGTCCTGGACAACGAGGGACTGTCCCGTGCGGCGACCGACCGGGCGATGTACATCCGATTGCAGGCCGCGTACCTCGATGGCCGGCGCGTTGTGACCTCTGCCGCGATTCTGGCCGAGGCGATGCGCGGTACTGCCCGCGATGCCGGGGTCTACCGGATTCTTCGTGGTGTCGTCGTCCAGCCCGTCACTCAGGCGATCGGCGAGCAGGCGGGCAAGCTGATCGGCGCCGCGAACCTGGGGTCCGGTCAGGCGGTGGACGCAATCCTCGTCGCTACGGCCCTCAGTGAACCCGGTCCCATCGTCATAGCAACCTCCGACCTGGGCGATCTCGTCGCACTGGCTGGGGACGAGCATCGCGTGTCAGTGGTCGCCGCCGACAAGCTGTGATGGTTGCGGATGCACTCAGCCGGTGGTGAGGCCGCAGCGGGCATCGGCTAGGCCCTTCAGGTTGTCGTTGCCGGCTGTGACACCGACCTGGAAGTCGGTGCCGATGCGCCACGCGAAGTAGGCCGCCTGCACGGCGTACCGGAAGGTGAGGAAGGCGGGGAGGCTTTCGACCGGCAGGTCGGGGCGTTCGGTGAGGTAGGCGCCGACCACGTGCTGTTCCTCGCCGACGTACATGACGGCGGAGGCGAGGTCGTAGAGCTCAGGGCCGACCATCCAGCCACCCCAGTCGATCAGCGCGACCTCACCGGAGGCTTGGCGGAGGAAGGCCTCAGGTGCGGGATCACCGTGCAGCCCTGCCCACGCCAATTCCTGCCGCGCCGCCACCGCCCGTACTCCGTCCAGCGCGTCCTCGACGGCCGGCCGGATCTCCGTGAGCTCCACGTCCGTCAGCCTGTCAGCAGTAGCCGGTTCGTGGCGAAGGGTTGTCTAGGCGCCGGACTCGGCCTCGCGGACCTGGTCGGCGAGGCGGTGGGTCGCCGTACGGAGCGCTTGCTCGGGATCGACGCCAACAGCACGAGCCTGACGGACAAGCTCAAGCAGCGCATCTCCGATGCGAGCATCGTCGGAGGTCGGGGTGGGGGCGGCCGTCGCCGGGACGGCGGACGCCGCGGCGTCGGCCGGTGGGAGGATCTTGGCGGCTCGGCCCAGGACCTTGTCGGCCAGGGCCAGGGCCGGGAGGGCCAGCGGGATGCCCTCCAGGACTGAGGTGCGCTGCTTCTCGGCGGCCTTGATGGTCTCCCAGTTGGCTTCGACCGCGGCGACGCCGTCGACGGCGACGTCGGCGAAGACGTGCGGGTGGCGGCGGACCAGTTTCTCGACGATGCCGCCGGCGACGTCGTCGATCGAGAAGCCCTCTTCGGCCGTCTCCTCGGCGATCCGGGAGTGGAACGCGACCTGCAGCAACAGATCACCGAGCTCCTCGCGGAGGTGCTCGTAGTCGCCCGTGTCGATCGCCTCGAGCGTCTCGTAGGTCTCCTCGAGCAGGTACTTCGCCAGGCTCTCGTGCGTCTGCTCCTGGTCCCACGGGCAGTTCCGGCGGAGCCGGTCCATCACCCGGACCAGGTCGATCAGCCGCGCCCCCGGTACGTCGTACGAGCCGTGCACGATCTCGACCTCGTACTCCGGGCGCGGCTCGCGGGTGAGCTCGTCCGCGATCACGCGCAGCAGAGCGGGTTCACCGTCCTCGCCGACCAGCCAGGCGACCCGTCCGCCCGAGGCGGCGGCGGTGGTCAGCCAGGACCACTGCTCGCCGACGTCGCCGAGGATCTGCTGCACGACGAGCCCGGAGCCGATCAGCGCCTGCACGTCCGGGCGCTCAGGACCGGCGGAAGCACCGATCGCGGACGCGTCGGAGAAGTCTTGCCAGGCGGCCCGGGTCAGCAACCCGGGCGCCACCCGCGGACTGGTCAGGACGACCTTGATCCAGCCTGTCGATGTCACAGCCGTGACGATCAGCCCTGCGGCTGCTCAGGCTGGGGCTGCTCGCCCTCCTGGCCCGGCTGCTGCGGCTGGGCGGTCTTCTGGCTCGCCTCGGTCTGCTCGGACAGGATCGACAGCGAGCCGGAGACCTTGGGGTCGAGCTCCTTGCCGGTCCACTTGCCGTAGCGCGGCGAGACGTCGATCTTGATCTTCTCGCTGGCCTCCTGGAGCACCGCGGCGCCCGCCGTGCCCTTGGCCTGCCACTGCGGGTCGGACAGATCCGTGCCGCCGCCGAGCTTGACCTGGCCGACGAGCGCGGTCGCCGCGTCCCGGAGGAACTCGTTGCTGGCCGGGTTCGCCACCCACTGGTTGTAGGCCTGCGGGTCGACCAGGACCTTCGTCGCCCCGGCGATCTCCGCCTCGGAGATGGTGATCGAGCGATCGGCGATGACCTGGCCGGCCAGCGCGCTGCGGACCAGTTCGCTCAGCACCTGGCTCGGCGGCACCGGCTGCTTGACGATGCCGCTGATCGCGTCGGAGGTCTTTTCCAGGTCACCGACCGTGATCTCGGTGTTGCCGACCTTGGCCGCCGCACCCGGGTGCGTGCCCGCCGCGCAGCCACCGAGCAGCAGCACCGAAGCCAGCGCTACGCCGGCCGCCTGAAGCCGTCGCGATGTGCTCACCGAAATCTCCTTCAGCTGAAAACTCACTTGATCACGTCGTCGATCAGTCTGGTACACCATTGCAGCAACTCCTGGTCGCGGAGCGGCTGGCCGGCGACCGGCCGGGTGGCAGGTCTCGGCACCAGGATCGTACGCAGTTGCGCCTTGACCAGACTCTTCGGGTACAGCCTGTTCAGCCGCAGCACCTTCGAGTCGGGCAGTTCGACCGGGCCGAACCGGATCAGATTGCCCTGCAGGGTGACGTCGTGGAGACCGGCCTGACGGGCATGGTTGCGGAACGTCGCGACCTCGATCAGGTTCAGCACCGGCTGCGGGATGTCGCCGTACCGGTCGTGCAGTTCCTCGACCAGTTCCGCGATCGCGGCCTCGTCCCGCACCGCGGCCAGCCGCTGGTACATCTCCAGCCGGAGCCGCTGCGAGGGCACGTAGTCGTGCGGGAGGTGCGCGTCGATCGGCAGCTCGATCTTGACCTCGGGCTCCTCGGCCTGGGTGTCGCCGCGGTACTCCGCGACGGCCTCGCCGACCAGCCGGACGTACAGGTCGAAGCCGACGTCGGCGATGTGGCCCGACTGCTCGCCGCCGAGCAGGTTGCCGGCGCCGCGGATCTCCAGGTCCTTCATCGCCACCTGCATGCCGGCGCCGAGGTCGGCGTGCTGCGCGATCGTGGCCAGCCGGTCGTGCGCGGTCTCGGTCAGCGGCTTCTCCGGCGGGAAGAAGAAGTACGCGTACGCCCGCTCGCGGCCGCGGCCGACCCGGCCCCGCAACTGGTGCAGCTGGGACAGGCCGAGCAGGTCGGAGCGCTCGACGATCAGCGTGTTCGCGTTCGAGATGTCGATGCCGGACTCGACGATCGTCGTACAGACGATGACGTCGGACTGCTTCTCCCAGAAGCCCTGGATCACCTGCTCCAGCTGGTGCTCCGGCATCTGCCCGTGCGCGACGCTCACCCGGGCCTCCGGGACGAGCTGGCGGATCCGGGCGGCCGCCTTCTCGATCGTGTTCACCCGGTTGTGGACGAAGAAGACCTGGCCCTCGCGGAGCAGCTCGCGCCGGATCGCGGCGGTCACCTGGCCCTCCTCGTAGGCGCCGACGAAGGTCAGCACCGGGTGCCGCTCCTCCGGCGGGGTCGCGATCGTGGACATCTCCCGGATGCCGGTGATCGACATCTCCAGGGTGCGCGGGATCGGCGTCGCGGACATCGTCAGTACGTCGACCGCCGTCCGCAACTGCTTCAACTGCTCCTTGTGCTCGACCCCGAAGCGCTGCTCCTCGTCGACCACGACCAGGCCGAGGTCCTTGAACTGGACCTCGCCGCCGAGCAGCCGGTGCGTCCCGATCACCACGTCGACCGTGCCGTCGGCCAGGCCGTCCATGGTGCCCTTGGACTCTTTGTCGGTCTGGAACCGCGACAGCGGTGCCACGTTCACCGGGAACGCCGCGTAGCGCTCGGCGAACGTCGCGTAGTGCTGCTGGACCAGCAGCGTGGTCGGAACCAGTACGGCGACCTGCTTGCCGTCCTGCACCGCCTTGAACGCCGCCCGGACCGCGATCTCCGTCTTCCCGTAGCCCACGTCACCGCAGACGATCCGGTCCATCGGGGTGATGCGTTCCATGTCGTGCTTCACGTCGTCGATGGTGGCCAACTGGTCCGGCGTCTCCACGAACGGGAACGCGTCCTCCAGCTCACGCTGCCAGGGGGTGTCCTTGGCGAACGCGTGGCCCTTGGTCGCCTGCCGCGCGGCGTACAGCTTGATCAGTTCGCCGGCGATCTGGCGGACCGCCTTGCGGGCGCGGCCCTTGCGCTTGGCCCAGTCCCCGCCGCCCATCTTGTCCAGCGAGGGCTGCTCGCCGCCGACGTACCGGGTGACCTGGTCGAGCTGGTCGGTCGGCACGTACAGCCGGTCGCCCGGCTGGCCGCGCTTGCTCGGCGCGAACTCGATCACGATGTACTCGCGGGTGGCCTTCTGGGCGCCGGAGCCGACGGTGCGCTGCATCATCTCGACGTACCGGCCGACGCCGTGCTGCTCGTGCACGACGTAGTCGCCCGGAGCCAGCTCCAGCGGGTCCACCGTCTTCTTCCGGCGGCTCGGCATCCGTTGCTGCGAACGCCGTTCGGCCGCCGACCGCTGACCGGCCAGGTCGTTCTCGGTGAGCACCGCGAACTTGATGCCCTCGGCAATGAAACCGCGGTCGAGCTGGCCCTGCGAGATCTGCACGACGCCGATGGCGGGGATCTCGTCGATGCTCTCCACCGTGCGGGCGGGCAGCTCGGCCTCGGAGAACACCTCGGCCAGCCGCTGGGCCGGGCCGTGTCCCTCGGTGACGCAGACGACGCGCCAGCCGTCACGGAGCCAGCCGCGCACGTCCTCGACGGCAGCGGCGGTCTCGCCGCGGTACGGGTCGACCTCGTGGGCGGCGACCGCGCGGCTGCGGACGGCCCCGGCGTCGGTGTCGATGTCCAGGGAGATCCGCTCGCCCATCGAGTCGCGCAGCTCCGGCGCGTCCGTCGGGGCGGCAGCGAACGGCGACATGCTCCACCAGGCGAGGCCCTTGCCCAGGGCATGCGCTCGGACGTCCGCGAGCGACATGTACGCCGCTGCGCCGAGGTCGATCGGGGCGTCGCCGCCACCGGCGGCGGCAGCCCACGACGCCTCCAGGAACTCCTGGCTGGTGGCGACCAGGTCGTGCGCCCGGGCCCGGACCCGCTCGGGGTCGGAGACCACCACGTGCGTTCCGGCCGGCATCAGGTCGACCAGCAGTTCCATGTGGTCGACGAGGACGGGCGCGAGTGACTCCATCCCCTCGACCGCGTGCCCCTCGGCGAGCTTCTCGAACAACTCGGCCAGTTCCGGGTGCTCCTTGGCCAGTACTGCGGCCCGCTGCCGCACCTCGTCGGTCAGCAGCAACTCACGGCACGGAGGCGCCCACAGCCCGTGTTCGGCGATCTCGAGCGACCGCTGGTCGGCGACGGCGAAGTACCGGATCTCCTCCACGTCGTCGCCGAAGAAGTCCACCCGCAGCGGGTGCTCCTCGGTCGGGGGGAAGACGTCGATGATCCCGCCGCGGACGGCGAACTCGCCGCGCCGCTCGACCAGGTCCACCCGGTGGTACGCCGCGCCGGCGAGCCGCTCGACGACGTCCTCGAGCTCCATCGAGTCGCCCACGTGCAACTGGACCGGGCGCAGGTCGGCGAGCCCCGCCACCTGCGGCTGCAGCACCGAACGAACCGGGGCCACCAGGATCTTGATCGGCCCGGTCGTCTCGTCCGACGGATCCGGGTGCGCCAGCCGACGCAGTACGGCGAGCCGGCGGCCGACCGTGTCCGACCGCGGCGACAACCGCTCGTGCGGCAGCGTCTCCCAGGCGGGGTAGTAGGCGACCGTGCCGGGCTCGACCAGGCACTGCAGCGCCTCGGTCAACTCCTCGGCCTCGCGGAAGGTCGCGGTCACCGCCAGCACCGGGCGATCCGCGCCGCGGGCCGCCGCCAGGGCAGCCATCAGCACCGGGCGGACCGGCCCGGGAGCGCTCAGGTCAAGCGTCGTGACGCCGTCCGTCCGGGCGTCCCGAACGGCCTCGGCCACCACCGGATCGGTGATGAGGGTGTCGACCAGACCGGCCAGTTTCACGAGTTGTCCAGCATCACGAGTTGTACTTCCCTTGGGTTACTTCGAGGCCGTCGGTGAGCAGGGACTCGACTGCGTCCGCGGTCCGATCGACAGCGAACGGGAGATCCTTGCGTTCGGTCGAGGAGAACTCGTTCAGGACGAAGTCGGCCGGGCTCTGCCGGCCGGGCGGACGCCCGACCCCGAACCGGATCCGATAGTAGTCACCGCCGCCAAGCGACTTGCGGATCGACTTGAGCCCGTTGTGGCCGTTGTCGCCGCCGCCGAACTTGGCCCGCAGGACGCCGAAGTCGATGTCCAGTTCGTCGTGGATGACGACCAGGCTCGCGGGCTCGACCTTGAAGAACTTCAGCAGGCCGGAGACCGGGCCGCCGGACTCGTTCATGTACGAGCGGGGCTTGGCCAGGATCGTCCGGATCCCGCTGATCCGGGTCTCCACCACCTCGGCCTTGGCCTGCTTGTGCTGCTTCCAGCCGCCGCCGACCCGGGCGCCCAGTTCGTCGGCGACCATCTGCCCCACGTTGTGCCGGGTCTTGGCATAGGAAGGACCGGGATTCCCCAGCCCGACGACCAACCACACGTCGTCCGCCACGAATCCCGGCCCTCCTGTTGAAGCTGTGGTGATCGGCTGCCTACTCGGCGGCGGCGGCGACCGTCTCGTTCGAGGCGACCTCCGGCTCGTCCCGCTCGATGCCGGCCTCGGCCTCGGCCTCGGCCATCTCCGCGTCGGCCTGCTCGGCGGTCTGGGCCGCGGTCACGTTGACGATCAGCGTGTCCGGCTCGATGGCCAGCGTCGTACCGGCCGGGAGCTTCAGGTCGGAGGCGTGGATCTGCGCACCGGCATCCAGGCCCTCGACGGAGACGGTGACGCCGTCCGGGATGTGGGTGGCCTCGGCCTCGACCAGGACGGTCGGGTGCTCGAGCACGACCAGGGTCTCGCTGACCGCGTCGCCCTCGAGGTGCACGGCGATGTCGACCTGCACCTTCTCACCGCGCTTCACGATGACCAGGTCGACGTGCTCGATGGTGTTCTTGATCGGGTCGCGCTGGACCTGCTTCGGCAGCGCCAGCAGGCTCTCCGAGCCCTCGACCTCGATCAGCAGCAGCGCGTTGGCGGTCTTCAGCGCCAGCATGGTGTCGTGACCGGGCAGCGTGATGTGCACCGGGTCCGTGCCGTGGCCGTACAGAACGGCGGGCACCTTGTGGTCGCGGCGGATACGGCGGGCAGCACCCTTGCCGAACTCCGTGCGCGACTCGGCGTGGATCTTGACCTCGGCCACGAGATGAACTCCTCAAGTGCGTTGCGGTGATGTGTTGTCAGTGGTGATGCTGCTTGGCCTCAGCGGGCACGTCTTGACTCCCGGGAAAGGCGTCAGGCAACGAACCACCGCGTCGATCACGGAGCCGCGACCCGTCAAGACTTCATCCGGGGGGCGTCCCTCGCCGAGGCAACCAAAACAGTCTACCCACCACTTCGCCCAGACAGGAAATCCGTCCTGGGGGTGAATTGTTCACCGTGGTCCGGTGACGACTTTCGGCCGTCGTCCGGCGCAGTTTCGTTCGAGCTTACTGAAAATGGTTGTCAAGTCAGTTAGAGTCGATGCCCTCAACGCTGCCCGTTCGAACCCTGGGGGACTCCGGTGACCGCCGCTCACCAACGACTTCGTCATGCCCTGCTCGTCTTTCTGCTCGCGCTTCCACTGCTGCTTCTGTTGCCCGTACTCCGCTCGTCCGCCGTACCCGCCGAGTCGCCGGAGGTGTTGCGGGCTGTCCACACCGACGCCCTGCACAGCACGTACGACGGGTCGGCGCTGCGGCTCACCACCCGGATCGGCCTCGGCGACTTCCGCGAGGCGGATCCGGCCGGGCTGATCTTCAACCTCGAGGACAAAGGCTCGGCCCGGGTCGAGTTGCCCGACCTGCCGGCCTTCGCGTTTCTCGGCAGGCCTGGGGATCCGGTCTGGATCGCTCCGGAGTCACAGGATCAGGAGCTGATCTGGCCGGGGTGGGATACGGAGACGATTCCCTTTGGCGCGCTGCAGGGCGATGCCGTGGACCTCACGCTGCTGTCGAGCGAGGGCCCGGGGAACTTCGAGGTGTTCTTCAACTACGACGAGTTCACGGGTGTCGCGCAGCGGTTGTTCAGTGGCGCTGATCCGGCGATCCGGACAGTGCGTCAGGCGGTCGGGCGGCACGTGCACGCGAACTGGGCGTTCTCGCAGCTCGGCACGTACAAGCTGACCTTCCAGGCAACGGCGACAACGGCCGCTGGAGCGGCGGTGAGCTCGGGACCGGTGGTCTACACGTTCGTCGTCGGTCCGTACGAGCCTCCGACCACGCCCCCGACGACACCGCCCACCACTCCCCCGACCACCCCACCCACGACACCGCCGACCACCCCACCCACAAGTCCTCCCACCACACCGCCGACGACGCCACCCACAACCACACCCACGACTTCCCCGACGACGCCACCCACCTCTCCGCCGACCAGCCCGCCCACAACCACACCGACGACGCCGACTGCGCCGCCCACAGGTCAGCCGACCAGCCCTCCGGCGACCCGCCCCTCCACTCCCCTGCCGAGCAGTACTTCGTCCACCCAACCCACCAACGGGAACGGGAACGGGAACGGGAACGGCTCGGGCTCCGGCTCGGGTAACGGCTCCGGCTCGGGTAACGGCTCGGGCTCGGGTAACGGCTCGGGCTCGGGTGACGGGGTGAAGCTTCCGCCGTGTGTGACGACCTCGTCGACCGGCACCGCCTCTGCGCCCGGCACCGCCGGCACCACGTCGGCGCCCGGCTCCACCCCCACCTCGCCGGGCTCCAACCCGACGACCGGACCGACCAGCCCAGGTGGCAACGACCCCGCCGGGGTGACGCTGACGAACGGGCACGCCGACTACGCGGTACGGCTCGAAGGCGGGAAGCTCACCTCACGCCTGAAGGACGGCACCAAGTCCGGTGCTCCGGTGTGGCGCGATCCGTCGCAGGTGACGATCCGGCTGACCTCCGCGGCCGCCGCCAAGGCTCCCGGTGGTGCGTTCGCCTTCCTCGGTCCTGCTGGTTCGCCGCTTTGGCAGATCCCACAAACGCAGAAGGACGGCGTCGTCTGGCTCGGCTGGAACACCGAGGAACTCGCCTCCACCCAGATCTCCGGCGGCGTCGACTGGCGCCTGGACCGGGTCGAAGGCCCCGGCCGGCTGGCGATCTTCGAGTTCGACTCCTTCGGTCAACCAAAGATCATCTTCAACAGCGCCGACGGTCTGCCCGACTCCTACCGCATCCCGACCGGCACCCACGCCCACGGCAACTGGTCCTTCACCAAACCAGGCACCTACAAAGTCACCTTCACCCACACAGCCGGCAGTAACTCGGACACCGCCACCCTCACCTTCGCAGTAGGCGACCCGGCCTCGGGCGGAGGCGCCGGAGGCGCGGCAACTGGAGGCACCGCGGCCGGCGACGCCGGAGGCACGGGATCCGGCGACGCCGGAGACACGGGGTCCGGCGACGCCGGAGGTGCTGGAACGGGCGGCACCCCCAGCCCCACGCCTACAGCGCCTGCAAACGCGGCAGGCCAAGCCAACTGCAAGTTGGCGAGCACGGGCGGCGAAATCGGCGCGGGCTGGATCGGAGCGGGTGCTGTGCTTCTGGTCCTCGGAGTCGTGGCGCTGGTTGCTACTCGCCGCCGGAGGGACGCATGAGACGCGGGAAGCGGCTGGCGGCCGCAGGCGTCGCATTCGTGGTACTGGCTGCGGCTGGGTGTTCTGGCGGCGCGGCGGCAGGTGACGGGAAGGTTCGAGTGGTCGCTACCACCGAGATTCTGGCTGACTTGGTCAAGCAAGTCGGCGGGGACCGAGTGGAAGCCTCCTCCCTGGTCCCGGCCGGTGGGGATCCGCATTCGTACGAGCCGACGCCGGCGGATGCGAAGCGAGTGGCCAAGGCCGAGGTGACCTTCACGAACCACCTGTTGCTGGAGCCCCAGGCGCTGATCAAGACGATCGACGCCAACGCGGCCAAGGACGCTCCGAACGTGTCGTTGGCCGAGGCGGCCGAGTCGTACGGCGCGAACGTCATCCCACTGGTCGAGGACATCGGGCTCGACGTCCTCTGGCTGGGGCTCCGAGTACGAGGATCCGGGAAAGCACGTGGCGCGACCAGGACATCCTCCGTCCAACTGACCGCGACCAAGGTCGACGGCCCAGGCCAACTGGTCGCCTACCTGACCGAGTCACTCGGCCAGCCTGACCGGTACTTCGACTCCACGGACGGCCTGAACGCCGACGACAGTACGACGCTCCCCCCGGCCGCCCACACACACCTGAACTGGGCCTTCACCAAGCCAGGCGTCTACCACCTCACCCTGGAAGGCAAGCTCGACCACGGCGGCGGCAAACCACTCCAACCACTCGGCAAGGGCACCTTCACGTTCGCGGTCGGCGTGGAGCCGCGGAACGTCAAACCAGCCGACGGCGGCACCGCCACAGTGCTGGGTGACGGCCACACGGACCTGACGGTCGACCTCGACAGCGGACAGGTCTTCGCGTACTCCGACGCGCAGCAGGTCGGTGCGGCACAATCCGCAGTACCGGCCGGCAAGGTCGTCATCGACGTACCGAACCGGGCGCTCGAAACGGTGCCCGACGATCCACGGTTCGCGTTCCTCGGCTCGGCGGGTTCGCAGGTCCACCAACTTCCGCAGGCCGTGCTCGGCAAGCACGTGCACGGCGAGATCGACCCGCACCTGTGGGAGGACGTCGCGAACGCGAAGGCGTACGTGCAGCTGATGCGGGACACCTTGATCACCGCGGATCCCGACGGCAAGCAGACCTATCAGGACAACACCGCCGGCTATCTGCGCGAGCTCGACCAACTGGACGAGTACGTGCGCTCGAAGCTGGCCCTGATCCCGCGCGACCGCCGGCAGATGATCACCACCCACGACGCCTTCGGCTACCTGGCCGAGGCGTACGGGATGACCGTCGCGGGTTTCGTCGTCCCGAATCCGGCGCAGGAACCGAGCGTCGAGCAGGTCCGCAAGCTGTCCGAGACCATCCGCAACCTGAAGGTCCCAGCGGTCTTCATCGAACCGAACCTGGCCCAGCGCGCCTCCGTGCTCACCCAGGTCGCCCACGACCAGAAGGTCCGGGTCTGCTCGATCTACGGCGACTCGTTCGACGACAAGGCCCGGTCCTACGTCGCGATGATGCGGCACAACGCCGATGAACTGCTGCTCTGTCTGGGCGAGGCCAAATGAAGCTTCTACTGGCTCTGCTGATGCCGCTTTCGCTGCCGGGAGCAGTGGTCGAGGCGCCGCCCACCGAGCAGGTGGTGATCGCTGACGGGCATGTCGATCTGGGTCCGCGGTTCGTCGACGGCAAATGGACGATCCAGTTGCGCGACGACCGGGTTGATCCCGTTGTCTGGCGGCCGTTGGAGAACGTGGTGGTCCAGGCGACGGATCAGGCGCAGGTCGCAGTACCGGCTGATCCTGCGTACACGTTCCTGGGCAAGGCCGGGCAGAAGGTCTGGGTGATTCCGCAGGTGCAGAAGGCCGGGGTGGTCTGGCCGGGCTGGAACACCCAGGACACCGAGGTGGCGACGAAGGTCGACCGCGAGGTGATGTGGTCGCTGAACGGCGTCGACGGGCCTGGGGCGTTCACGCTGTTCCTGAACTCGGACTTCGGGAAGCCCGCGCCCGTCTTCGACAGCCGCAAGCCGTTTCCGCAGGAGACCGGCATCGACGTCAACACCCACGTGCACGGCAACTGGACCTTCGAGACCGAGGGCACCTACCTGCTCGACATCTCGATGACCGCCAAACTCACCGACGGCACCACAGCCACAGACCGCCAAACCCTCCGCCTGTACGCCGGCCAGCGCGACCCGCGCGCAGCCTTCTCCGTTCAGCCGAAGACGACTGGTGCCGGCACGGCGGAGTCCCCGGGGCAAGCCGCCGACGGGACCGGCTCGGCAGGCGGGACCGGCTCAGCAGGCGGGACCGGCTCAGCAGGACCGGTGGTCTGGATCGGCAGCGGAGCTGCGCTCGCAGCCCTCGGCGCCGGTTTCCTCCTTCTCCGCCGCCGCAAGGCGGCTCAGGCATGAGCGGCGTACAGGAGGCAGCGGCGAGTGTCCTGCAAGTTGACGGCGCTTCCGTGGAGCTTGGTGGGCGGCTTGTGCTCCATGACGCGGATTTGCGGGTGTCCGCGGGCGAGCAGGTTGGGTTGATCGGGCCGAACGGCGCCGGGAAGACCACTCTGCTGCGGTCGCTCCTCGGCCTGCTGCCGATCCGTGATGGCGTGATCGCGATCGGCGGCAGAACTCCCGCCGAGGCGCGAGGCAGTATCGGGTACGTGCCGCAGCGGCATGAGTTCGTCTGGGACTACCCGGTCGACGTCCGTACTGCGGCAATGACCGGCCGGACCCACCGGATCGGCTGGCTCCGTCGGCCAGGGGCTGACGATCGGGCGGCTGTGGACGAAGCCCTGCAACGGGTGGATCTGACCGACCTCCAGCGCAGGCCGATCGGCGAACTCTCCGGCGGTCAGCGGCAGCGCGTCCTCGTCGCCCGCGCCCTGGCACTCAAGCCCAGCCTGCTCCTGCTCGACGAACCGTTCACCGGGCTCGACGTGCCGACGCAGGAGATCCTCACCCGGCTGTTCCGGGAGCTGACCAGCGAAGGCACCGCGATCCTGATGACCACGCACGACCTCCCGGCCGCGGCGGACACCTGCAGCCGGCTCTGTCTGCTGAACGAGACGGTCGTCGCCGACGGGCCGCCGGACGAACTCAGAGATCCCGCGGTCTGGCTGCGAGCCTTCGGCGTCGCCCGGTCCGAGCAACTGCTGCACAGCCTCGGGGTGAGCAGATGATCGAGTTCCTCACCGAGCCGTGGCAGCACGTGTTCATGCAGCGGGCGTTCCTGGTCGTGCTGATGTCCGGCGTCGTCTGCGGGGTGATCGGCAGCCACGTCGCCCTGCGCGGGATGGCCTTCATCGGCGACGCCGTGGCGCACGCGGTCTTCCCCGGGATCGCGATCGCGTTCGTCCTGCAGACCAGCCTGGTTGTCGGCGGCATCGTCGCGGGTCTGATCACCGCGTTCGCGGTGGCGATCGTCTCGCAGAACCGCCGGCTCAAGGAGGACACCGTGATCGGGGTCTTCTTCGCCGGCGCGTTCGGCCTCGGCATCGTGGTGATGAGCACCGCACCGGGGTACGGCGGTTCGCTGGAGTCGTTCCTGTTCGGCTCGGTGCTCGGCATCAGCAGCGGCGACGTGATCACCGTCGCGGTCGCCGGTGGGTTCCTGTTGCTGATCACCGGCGCGCTGCACAAGGAGTTCGTCACCGTCGGGCTGGACCGCGAGACGGCCCGCTCGGTCGGGCTGCCGATCTTCTGGCTGGACATGGCCCTCTACGCGATGGTGACGATCGCGATCGTCATCTCGATCCAGGCCGTCGGCAACATCCTCGTGCTGGCACTGCTGATCACCCCGGCCGCCTGTGCCCGGCTGCTGACCGACCGGATCGGCCGGATGATGCTGATCGCGCCGCTGATCGGCGCCTTCTCCGGACTGGTGGGCCTCTACCTCTCCTACGCGCTCAACCTCGCCGCCGGCGGGCTGATCGTGCTCACGGCGACCGCCGTGTTCCTCGCCTGCTGGGTGTTCGCGCCCCGGCACGGCCTCCTCAGGCACCGCGGCAGCGCAGCTGCAGCGGCTGTGGTTCCCGTCCGACCGTAGTTCCGCCCAACTGTGAAAGGAAAGTCATGCGCAGATCCCATCGCGTGGCGTTGCCCGTCGTGGCAGTGCTCGCGTTGTCCGGTTTCAGCCTTCCGGCCGAAGCCAGTTCCCGGGTCGTCCTCGACTCCGGACATGTCGACGTGATCGGCATCGCGTTCGAGAACGGCGCCTTCGACGTGCACGTGCACGACGAGGAGTCCGCCACCGAGTATGCGCCCTCCGAGGTCCAACTGGTCGCCAAGCCCGGCGCGGAGATCGCCGTCCCCGCCGACCCGGCGTACAGCTTCCTCGGTACTGCGGGCGCCCGCGCCTGGGTGCTGCCCCAGGTGCAGGACCCCGAGCTGCTCTGGCCCGGCATCGGCGCCGAGGAGATCGAGTCCGGGGTGTTCACCGGCGACGCCCTCAAGGTCGACATCGTCGGCGTCAGCGGCCCAGCCGACGTCAGCATCTTCACCACCGACGCGTTCGGTGCTCCGACCGTCCTGGCCGACAGCGGCAACGGCCTGCCGGACCGGATCAACACCTCCGCCGGCAGCCACCTGCATGCCAACTGGGCGTTCGAGGCCGCCGGAAGCTATCAAGTGAAGGTGCGGGTCAGCGGAACGCTGGCAGCCACAGGCAAGCGAGTCACCTCGGCCGTAGCCACCTACTGCTTCAAGGTCGGCCAGTGAAGGCCCGGGTGCTGGCAGGTGCGGCTACGGCCGCGCTGATCACGCTTCTCTCGGTCTCCCCCGCTCACGCGCTCACCACGATCTCCCAGGGTCACGTGGACGCGGTGGACGTGGACTGGACCGGCTCTGCGCTCACGCTCGACCTCCGGGACGGCACGGTGAACCCGGCCGTCGACCGCAACCCGGCGGACGTAGTACTGAATGCTGTGTCGGCCAGTAGGACGACAGTGCCGTCAGGGTCGGCGTACTCGTTCCTGGGTGCGCCGGGGTCCGCAGTGTGGATCCTGCCGCAGACGCAGGTGAGCTCCATCGTCTGGCCGGGCTTCAACACCGAGGGTGTGCCCAGCGGCGCGCTGCAGGGCAACAGCGTCGGCGTGAAGCTGGTCTCGGTCACCGGTCCGGCGCAGGTGAGCGTCTACACCACCAGCTCACTCGGCACCCCGACCATCTGGTTCGACAGCGGCAACGGGCTGCCCGACACCAGGACGATCGCCATCAACTCGCACGCCCACGCCAACTGGGCTTTCGAGGCCGCCGGCACCTACACCGTCGTCTTCGAAGTCACCGGTACTACGGCCGCCGGTGCTGCCGTCAGCACCGGACAGAAGAGCTACACCTTCACCGTCCAGCCGTAACCAGTCGCTAGAGCGTCGTCGTGGAGGTGTGGCGCCGCACCTCCACGTCGGCCCGCGGCGACCGATTCCGTCGTACTGTCGAGCTATGAGGATCGTCTCCCTGCTGCCCTCCGCCACCGAGATCTGCTTCGCTCTCGGGGCCGGGCCGGACGTCCTCGGCGTCACCTTCGAGTGCGACTACCCGGCCGAGGCCAGGACCCGGCGGATCGTCTCGACCTCGAACCTGCCCGAAGGTCTCACCCCGGCCGAGGTCGACGCCGCCGTCCGCGCCAGGGCCGCGGCCGGCGAGGACCTGTACCGGCTGGACCGCGGCGCCCTGCTCGACCTCGACCCGGATCTCGTCATCACCCAGGACCTCTGCACCGTCTGCGCGATCGACGTGGAAGGGGTCGAGGAGGCGCTGTCGTACCTGGGCTGCGAGGCGGAGGTGGTGACGACCGATCCGCACGACCTGGACGAGGTGTTCGACTCGATCGAGCAGATCGGCGCGGCGGTCGGGCGCTCCGGCCAGAAACTGGTGGAGACGCTGCGCAAGCGGCTGGCGAAGGTCCGGATCCAGGGCGACACCCGGGTGATGCTGCTGGAGTGGACCGATCCGCCGTACGCGCCGGGGCACTGGATCCCCGAGATGGTCGAGTACGCCGGCGGCCAGAACGTGCTCGGTACGGCGGGCGTGCGCTCGGTGCGGACCACCTGGCCCGCGATCGCGGCGGCGCGGCCCGAGGTGATCGTGTCCGCGCCGTGCGGATTCGACCTCGACGGCGCGAGTTCGCTGACTCAGGACCTGCTCGACAGCGGGGTGCTGCCCGGCGGAGTACCGGTCTGGGCTGTCGACGCCAACGGATGCTTCGCCCGGCCTGGACCGCGGCTCGTGGACGGCGTCGAAGCACTCGCCGGTCTACTGCACGACGGCCCTGTCGACCCCTTGGTGGCCCGTCGGCTCAGCTAGGTTGCGGGGGTGTTCGAAGCCGTCTTCCTGTTCATGGTGGTGCTTGTCGCCGCGTTCGTCGCGCTGGCGGTCGTGGTGGGCGTCAGCGCCGGCAAGCGGCGCAAGGCGTTCCTGCAGAAGCGCTGGTACGACGCGTCGCGGCACGGGTGGCATCCGGTGCCGCCGAACCCGTGGCTGGCCGAGGTGGTCGCCAAGCTGTACCAGCGCGGCCGGGCCGGCGAGATGATCGCGGGCGACTTCCGCGGTCGCGGGATGTGCGCGCTCGACTACAGCTACACGACGAGCAGCACCGGCGCCAACGGCCAGACCACGTCCACCACGCATCACGTCCACGCGGTCGCACTGAACCTGCCGGTCGCGCTGCCTCCGTTGACGCTGACCAAGGACTCGGGCGCCAAGCGGTTCCTGGCCGGCCGCGACCTGGAACTGGAGAGCCACGCGTTCAACGAGAGGTTCCGGATCGGCTGCGCCGACGACCGCTACGCCTCGGCCGTGCTGCACCCACGGATGATGGAGTGGATGCTGTACAACCCCGGGCTGGAATGGCAGTTCGCCGGCAACGCCCTGGTCTCCTGGGGCACCGGCCCGTACCTGATCCCCGACGTGGTCGCCCGCCTCGAGGCGATGTCCCGGCTGATCGAACTCATCCCACCCTTCGTCCTGCGCGACTACGGCCGGCCTGCCTACTGGCCGGCCTGACCGCTGAGCTTGGTCCAGACCTGGCGCAGCGCCCGGGCGGCGTCGCCTTCGAGGCCGGCCTCGTCGAGGGTTTCCGCGAGTTCGTCGAACTCGGGTCCCCAGCGCCAGGCCACGCTCCTGAGGTTCTCGGGCAACTCGGGGTCCTTCAGGGAGCCTGCGTCGGGGCGGACCTGCTGGGCAGTCAGCGCGTCGGTGACACCGTGCTTCGCGGCCAACTCGAACGCCAGTACTGCGAGCGCCGCCTTCCCCTTGTTGTAAAGGGCATAGGAGGACTTGGCCGCGCTGGCGGCGCCGACCTGATCGCCGACGACCATCGGGGTGACGGCAGTGCCCGCCCAGAGGTCGGCGGCCTGCTGCGCCGCCGAACCCGAGAGCATCAGATGCGTCGGACTCGGGCCACCCTTCGGAGGTGGCCCGACCACTCCGGCATCCACGAACGTCGCGGTGGGCAAGGCCGCCTGAGCTGCCTGCAAAGACTTCGGCGACAGCGGATTGGCCTCGATGTAGATCCCACCGAATCCCGCCGCCCCCACCTGCTCGGCGACGCCCACCGCACCCTGCGGAGCACACGAACAGAGCACTGCCTCGGCGGACCCGACCGCGTCGGCGAACGCAGTACCGATCAGGCCCGCGGCCTCGGCCCTGGTCACGGACGCCTCACCGCGCCCCTCCGGCACCCACCGTACTTCGTGGCCTGCGGCAACCAGTTGGGCTGCGAGCTGAGACCCCATCGCGCCCGGATGGAAGACGGCGATCCGCATCAGCACATCCGATCCTCGAGCGGCTAGTGCTGACCAAGATAAACCAGTACCGCGAGCACCCGGCGGTGGTCCTCGGCGTTCGACACCAGGCCGAGCTTGGCCATGATGCTGCCGACGTGGGTCTCCACGGTGCGTTCGTTGAGCCACAACCGACGGCCGATGCCGGAGTTCGTACAGCCCTCGGCCATCAGCGCGAGCACTTCCCGCTCCCGCGGCGTCAGCGCCGAGAGCCGATCCGGTCGTCCCAGCAGCCGGCCGACCACCTCGGGGTCCAGGGCGGACCCGCCCGCCGCGACCCTGGTCAGCGCCTCCAAGAACTGGTCCACGTCCAGCACCCGGTCCTTGAGGAGATAGCCGAACCCGCCGGAGCTGACCAACTCGACCGAGTGCCGGGTCTCCAGGTGCTGGGACAGCAGCACGATTCCCATCGCGGGATAGCTCGCCCTGATCCGCCGGGCAGCCCGCGCGCCGTCGTCGGTGTGGTCGGGAGGCATCCGGATGTCGATCACGGCCAGGTCCGGCTCGGTCTGGTCCACCACGGTCAGCAGGCTCTCGGCGTCGCTCGCCCGGCCGACGACCTCGTGCCCAGCATCGTCCAGAAGCCGCGCGAGCCCTTCGCGGAAGAGCGCCGAGTCCTCACCGATCACGATCCGCACGGCAGCACCGCCTCGATGGTCGTTCCCCGGCCGGCGGGGCTGTGCATCGACAGCGAGCCACCGACCGCGGCCACCCGATCGACCAGCCCGCTCAACCCCGAACCGGGCCTGGGCATCGCGCCACCGCACCCGTCGTCCTCCACCCGGATTCGGACATCCACAGCGGACTGCGCCACCTCGACGTCGATCGAGGTGGCTTGGGAGTACTTCGCCGCGTTGGTGACCGCCTCGGCCGCGACGAAGTACGCCGTGGTGGCCAAGTCGTCCGGGAGGTCGCCGGGGGCGATCTGCAGCCGGACCGGGATCGGCAGTGTCCGGGTGATCGCCCTGAGGGCCGCGTCCAAGCCGTCGTCGAGGCTGGTCGGGCGCAGGCCGTGGGCGATCTGGCGGAGCTCGGCGATCGCCGTGGACAGCTCGGCCACGCCCTGGTCGAGCAGGCCGTTCACGTCGACCGTGCCGTCGTCGAGATGCCGCTGCGCCAGCCGCATCGCCATCCCCAGCGAGACCAGCCGCTGCTGGGCACCGTCGTGCAGGTCCCGCTCCAGCCGTCGCCGTTCCTCGTCACCGGCCTGAACGAGCCGCGCCCGGCTGGCTTCGACCTCGCGCAGCGCTCCGGCCAGTTCCGCCCGCAACCTGGTGACCTCGACCAGACTCGCCGCCCCGGTCGCGACAGCCCGCAGTACGGCGGGACCGCTGGCGCCGGCCAGCAGCCCGATCTGTGCTCCGCCGAGCATGACCGGCACAGCTCCACTGGTCCCGACCGGCCGTCCGGTGGCATCGATGAACCCCGAGGCCCCTGGGACCAGCAGACCGACCCGCAGGGTGGGATCCCGCAGCGCCGTACGGAGGGACTTCTCCAGCTCTTCGGGCTGCGCCTGCTCGGTATGGATGCGGCGCTGGAGGTCCTCGATGGCCAGCATCGCAGCTCGGCGTGGTGGGTAGAGCCGCCGGTCGACCAGGCGCTGCAGTCGTGCTCGCAGCGGGGCAAGCATCACCGCGCAGACGGCCGTGGCGGCCGCTGCGGCGGCTGCCGATCCCTTGCCCAGGAACAAGCCGAGAGTCAGAGCGGTCACCGCAAAGGTGCCGAGAAGAGCCACCATCACGATCCCGTAGGTGACGGTGTCCGCGATCACCCGGTCCACGTCGTACAGGTCGTGCCGAAGCATGGCGACCGCTATCGACGCGGGCAGCGCGATCAGAGTGACCAGGCCGAAGACTGTCGCGACCAGCCCGGTCTCGCCGGCCAGGAGAATCTCGGTGAGGCACACGAACGGGTAGAGCACCGCGGCCAGACCTGCCAGCGACAACCACTTCAGTTGCGCTCTGGTCCGGCCGGTGGAACGCCGGAACCGTACGAAGAGCGAGACGCCCGCAGCCAGCAGCAGGCCGATCATCAGCCAGAAGGCAGCTTCGCCAACAACTCGCACCGGACCTGGCGGCGGGCCGAATGGCCTGGGCAGCTCTTGCAGTGGCTCCAGGAACGAAGTTGTCGCCACGGCCCCAAAGGCCTGCTGAGCAACTCCGAGCACCAGCAGGCTGATCGAGACCACGCGCCAGCGGCTGCTCGGCAACCGCCCGTTCGGGAAGTGCAGCAGGACCAGCGCCACGGCGATCGCCAACCACCAGCCACTCTCATCCAGCAGGGCTACCAGCCGAGTGTCCAGGGGCAGCTCGCCCGGATTGGCGATCGCGGCGTTGTAGTAGACGTCCCGGGCAGCCAGGAACATCGCCACCGCGCCAGTCCAGGCCAGGAGGAACCCGACCAGGTTGCCCGGGACCTTGCGGCTGATCATCAGGCCTAGCACGGCGATCGCAGTACTGATGCCACCGAGTACGGCGAAGTTGCGCGCGGTGTGCTGCCCGGTGGATGAGGTCAGCAGCAGCCAGAGGCTGCCCGCCAGCATCGTCAGAACGAGCAAGAGGGTGCCGAACGTAGCCGACCGCGGCCACCGCATGTCGTCAGAGTAAGTCCGAACCAGGCGGCGCGGTTCCGAGTCAGCACGGAGATCGATCTCCGCGCCCGCTCCGATGTGCCGGCACGGTCCGCCGGGGTGTCCTGAGTTGGTCAGGTCAAACCGCTCAGGAGGTATCAGTGATGTCCACCGAAACCCTGGTTCGCACCAGTTCCGTCACTCGGCGCCGGGTCGGCTTTGTCGCCGTCGCCCTCGCTCTGACCTCACTTGCCGCGCTGCCCGGCGGGTTGCTGTGGCCCGAGCCGGCCGGAGGCGGCGAGACCTACTCCTACGCCGACATCCAACCGGTCCGCGACCTGTGGTGGGGACTGCTGGTGACGCTCAGCTCACTGCTGATCTTCAACGTGCCCGCACAGGCCCTGCTGACCGTCCTGCTGGTCCGCGGCCGCGGCGCCGCCTGGGCGACCACGGGCGCCGTCATGATGTGGATCGGCACCGCCCTGTACGCCGTCGGCGGGGCCGGCTGGGCCGCCGCGTATTACTTCGCCACCGCACCCGGCGTGGACCCGGGCGTGATCGAGCGGATCAACGCCGACCAGGCCCACCTGTTCGAGGTGACGATCCCCGGCGCGCTGCTCGTTGCCCTGGGCACCGTCATCCAGGCGGCCGGCCTGTGGCGCTCGCACGCCGTACCGCGCTGGATCCCGCTGTTCTGGCTGACGAGCGTGGCGACGTTCGTGGTGCCCGGCAACGGTGTGGCCGGACTGATCACCGCCGTACCGATGACCGCCGCCGGCCTCGGTACGGCGTACTACGCGTGGCGCCGGCTGAGCTAGTGCCTCGTGCCGGAACTAGGCGCGGCCGTCGAACAGCTTGGTGACCGAGCCGTCCTCGAAGACCTCGCGGATGGCCTGGCTGATCAGCGGGGCGATGGTGAGCACGTTCAGCTTGTCGAACTGGCGTTCCTCGGGGATCGGCAGCGTGTTGGTGACGATCACCTCGCTGGCCTGGCAGTTCTTCAGCCGGTCCACGGCCGGGCCGGACAGGATCGCGTGCGTCGCGGCGATCACCACGCCCGCGGCGCCCTCGGCCATCAGCGCGTCGGCCGCCTTGCAGATCGTGCCGCCGGTGTCGATCATGTCGTCGACCAGGATGCAGACCCGGCCTTTGACCTCACCGACGACGCGGTTGGCGACGGTCTCGTTCGGCCGCTCGATGTCGCGGGTCTTGTGGATGAAGGCCAGCGGCGCGTTGTTCAGCCGGGCCGACCACTGCTCGGCCACCTTGATCCGGCCGGCGTCCGGGGAGACCACGGCCAGTTGCTGGTCGCCGTACTTGTCCCGGACGTAGTCGCTCAGGATCGGCAGCGCCATCAGGTGGTCCACCGGGCCGTCGAAGAAGCCCTGGATCTGCGAGGTGTGCAGATCGACGCAGATCAGCCGGTTCGCGCCGGCGGTCTTGAACAGGTCCGCCATCAGCCGGGCCGAGATCGGCTCCCGGCCGCGGTGCTTCTTGTCCTGCCGGGCGTAGCCGTAGAACGGCAGCACCACGGTGATCCGCTTGGCCGACGCCCGCTTCAGCGCGTCGACCATGATCAACTGCTCCATGATCCACTCGTTGATCGGCGAGGTGTGGCTCTGGATCACGAACGCGTCGCTGCCCCGGACCGACTCCTCGAACCGGACGTAGATCTCGCCGTTGGCGAAGTCGTATGCCGACGTCGGCACCAGCCCGGCCCCGAGTTCCTCGGCGACCTGCTCGGCCAGCGCGGGGTGCGCCCGGCCGGAGAACACCATCAGGTTCTTCTCGGTGGTCCGCTTCATCCCACTCATGGCCGTGCCTCCCGTTGGTCCTTGTCGCCAGTGTCACCCGGCAACCCGCCCGGCGCAGCCCCGGCGGCTGAAGTGCCTCCGGCATCTACCGCACCAGGCCCGGCGTCCACCGCACCAGCGTTCGCCGCACCAGCGCCGGCGTCTGCCGGACCAGCCTCGGCGTTCGCCGCTTCGGTCGCGGCGAGCGCCTCTTCGGCGGCCTTGGCCGTCTTCGTGCCGGCCCGCTTGCGGGCGACCCACCCGGCGATGTTGCGTTGCTTGCCGCGGGCCACCGCCATCTCGCCCGGCCCGACGGCGTCGCTGAGCGCAGTACCGGCCGCGATGTACGCGCCGTCGGCGATGTTCGCCGGAGCGACCAGGACCGAGTTGCTGCCGATGAAGACATGCCTGCCGACGGTGCTGTGGTGCTTCTTGACACCGTCGTAGTTGGCGAAGATCGTGCCGGCGCCGACGTTGGCGCCCTCGCCGATCGTGGCGTCCCCCGCGTAGGTCAGGTGCGGAACCTTCGCCCCGTCACCGATCGCGGTGTTCTTGGTCTCGACGAAGGTGCCGATCTTGCCCTTCACGCCCAGCGTCGTACCGGGCCGCAAGTACGCGAACGGGCCGACCGACGCCCCCGCGCCGATGACCGCGCTGGAGCCGTGGCAGCGGATGATCGTCGCGCCCTCGCCGACCTGGATGTCGGTCAGCGTGGTGTCCGGCCCGATCGTCGCGCCGGTGGCGACCGTGGTCGCGCCGTGCAGCTGGGTGTTCGGCAGCAGCGTGACGTCGCGCTCGAGGGTGACGGTCGAGTCGACCCAGGTGGTGTTCGGGTCGACGACGGTGACGCCGGCCCGCATCAGGGTGTCGAGGGTGCGGCGGTTCAGCTCGGCACGCAGCGCGGCCAGCTGGACCCGGTCGTTCACCCCCTCGGTCTGCATCGCGTCCTCGGTGACGTACGCGCCGACCCGCTTGCCGTCGCTCTTGGCGATCGCCAGCACGTCGGTCAGGTACAGCTCGCCCTGCGCGTTGTCGGTGGTGAGCCGGCTCAGGCCGTCCCGCAGCGTGGCCGCGTCGAAGGCGTAGATGCCGGCGTTGATCTCGTCGATCTCGCGCTGCTCGGGCGTCGCGTCCTTGTGCTCGACGATGCCCGCGACGCTGCCGTCGTCGGACGGGACGATCCGGCCGTAGCCGGTCGGGTCGGGCACCCGTGCGGTCAGCACGGTGACCGCGTTGCCGCGCGCCTCGTGCTCGCCGACGAGCTCCTTCAGCGTGTCCGACTTGAGCAGCGGGACGTCACCCGACGTGACGATGACGGTGCCGTCGAAGTCGTCCGGTACGGCTGTGAGCCCGGAGCGGACGGCGTCGCCCGTGCCCAGCTGCTGCTCCTGGACGGCGGTCCGCACGTCCGGGTCGACCGTGGCCAGATGGGCCTCGACCTGCTCCCGGCCGGTGCCGACCACGACGACGAGATGCTCGGGCGCGAGTGCACGGGCGGCGACCACCGCGTGCCCGACGAGACTGCGCCCGCCGATCTCGTGCAGAACCTTGGGGGTCGCGGATTTCATCCGGGTCCCCTGGCCGGCGGCCATGATGATGACCGCCGCAGGACGGTGGGAAGTCACGCGGTGTTCTCCTCGAGTTCCCGGCGAGTTCGGGTGGAACTTCTGTCAGTGCGACTCTCAGGGCACTCGTAATGGTGCCCGCGCAAGCCTACTTGCTCAGTTCGCGAGCTCTCGCAGGGACTCCACCAACTGAGCCTCGGTGACCCCGGTGTACTCGGTCAGCAAACGTTCCCGCGAGGCCTCGTCGGACCCGCGCCGGGCGACCTGCCGGTAGTACTCCGCGACCTTCTCGAGGCCCGCTTTCGCCACCAACTGCTCGACCGCGAGCCAGCTGATCCCATAGGTGTCACCGGCCGTGAACTCGGCGTCCGGCGGGAGCCGCCGCAGGTCCCAGAGGCTCCGCCTGGCGATCTCCACCCGCTGCCTGGCGACCTCCCGGCGCTTCCCCGCGGCCACCAGCGCCTGCTTACCGGCGTACTCCGCCATGCCCTCCGCCAGCCAGCGTGGCGCACCGTCGCCGAGGCGGACGGGGAGCAGGTGCATCAGGACGTGCGCCATCTGGGCCGGGCCGAAGGTGTTCTGGACGCCGGGGCGGATCACCACCCAGCCACCGGCCGGCTGGACCGCGCCCGCTTCCGGGCTGAGCATCGACCGGACCGTGGCGGACTCGACGCCGGGCAGGGTCGAGGGGAGATCGGTCAGCACCTGGGGTTCACGCAGAGCGACGATGAGCGGGACGGGCTGGAGTTGGCCGGGCCAGATCTTGCGGATCACGCGCGCGGAGTTGATGGCCTCGTCGGCCAGGTGGCGGGCGAGGGCGCGGTGGCCTTTGTTCACGACGACCACCACGGCCGGGCGCCGGAGTACCTCGATCGGGCCGAAGTCCCAGGGCTGCCGGTTGGACCCGATCTCCTGGTCCAGTCCTGTGTCGTCGACGAGAACGGCCCGGCCGTCGGCCACGGAGTACGTGTAACCAACGTCGGTCGCGGCCTCCGCGAGCCCGCTGCCGCCGACGACGTACCGCATGCTCACCCGGAACGTGACGGCCCCAGGCGCATACCGGTCCCACCGTTCCGCCCGCTGATAAGCCACCGTCATCCCCAGCGCCCGCAGATTCTGGAACAGCACGGTCTGATCCGGCTTCAGCCGCGGCGTCACATCCGCCAGAAACCCCTCCAGGTCCCCCGCCCGCACCGCCGCCGCCCGCCGGGCCAAACTCTCATCCACAGCCGCCGCAACCCGCGGATCCACTCCCGCCGCCGGCCGCGCTTGCACCCCGTGCAACACCTCAGCCGTCAACCGCAACTCCCCCGCGGCCGGCGTCACCCCAACCCACAAACTCCCCACCACAACCACCACGGCCGTCCCCACCGGCCAAAACTCCGGCCACGCCCTCACCACCCACCCCCGCGCGTCCGTCCAATCCACCCCGCGCACCCAGCCCCACACCCTCTCAAGCACCCACAAATCATGCCAGCCGGCATGACGAAACCCCGGCTCGGAACCTTCCGAACCGGGGTTTCGCGTTGCTCCCCCGCCTGGTTTCGATCCAGATCTTCGAGATTCAAAGTCTCGCGGGCTGCCGATTACCCCACGGGGGATCGCGGTTCTACGCCGGAACAGTGTGCCATGGAGGGGGTGCGCGACACGCTTGGGGTTCCTTACCTACGGGGGCGTAGGTTACGGTGGCGTAGGTAAGCCCGTCCTCCACCACGAGGGATTACAGCCATGACCCCACCCGCCGTAGCCACACCGGAGGCGCCCGCCGGCGCCCAGCAGGCCGACGAGTTCGCAGTCGACACCGGAACGCTCGGGGGTGAGCAGAAGCGGGTCTGGGAACAGGTCGCTCTGGCCTTGTTCATCGGGATCCCCTTCCTCGCCGTGCTCGCTGCGGTGCCGATCGCCTGGGGCGGGTTCCTGGGCTGGCGCGACATCGTCCTCGCGGTCGTCTTCTACACGATCTCCGGGCACGGCATCTCGATCGGCTTCCACCGGTTCTTCACGCACAAGTCGTTCAAGCCGAACCGGCCGATGAAGTACGCGCTGGCCATCGCCGGCTCGCTCGCGATCGAGGGCCCGGTGGTCCGCTGGGTGGCCGACCACCGCAAGCACCACAAGTTCTCCGACCGCGACGGCGACCCGCACAGCCCGTGGAAGTACGGCACCAGTCTCGGCGCGCTGACCAAGGGCTTCCTGCACGCGCACATCGGCTGGCTCTTCGACACCGAGCAGACCCCGCAGCGGCAGTACGCGCCGGACCTGCTGAAGGACAGGGACATCGTCCGGGTGTCCCGGATGTTCCCGGCGCTGGTGCTCTTCTCGCTGCTCGCGCCGGCCCTCATCGGCGGCCTGTGGTCCTGGTCGATCGAGGGTGCGCTGACCGCCTTCTTCTGGGCCAGCCTGGTCCGGATCGCGCTCCTGCACCACGTCACCTGGTCGATCAACTCGATCTGCCACACCATCGGCGACCGCCCGTTCAAGAGCCGGGACAAGTCCGGCAACGTCTGGTGGCTGGCGATCCTGAGCCAGGGCGAGTCGTGGCACAACCTGCACCACTCCGACCCGACCTGCGCGCGGCACGGAGTACTGAAGGGGCAACTGGACACCTCCGCCCGGTGCATCTGGTTCTTCGAGAAGATGGGCTGGGTCAGCGACGTCCGCTGGCCGGTCCAGGAACGTCTCGACGCCAGGCGGGTGACCGCCGCCGACCGAGCGGCAGCCTGAGCGGGCCGTAAATCTCCCACGCCTAACCCTCTGTCTACGGCATGATGCTGACGTGATCCCGAAGTGACTGACCCCAAGCCGCGGCGCACGACCCGGATCCGGATGACCAGTGCCGAGCGCCGCGAGCAACTGATCGTCATCGCCCGCGGCCTGTTCGCCGAGAAGGGCTATGAGGCCACGTCGGTCGAGGAGATCGCATCCCGCGCCGAGGTGTCCAAGCCGGTCGTGTACGAGCACTTCGGCGGCAAGGAAGGCCTGTACGCCGTCGTCGTGGACCGAGAGGTCCGCAAACTGCTCGACACCGTGACCGCGTCGCTCACCGCCGGCCGCGCGCACGAACTGGTGGAGCAGGCGGCCCTGGCTCTGCTCGACTACATCGAGAACTCCTCCGACGGGTTCCGGATCCTGGTCCGGGACTCCCCCGTCGGTTCCTCCAGCGGGTCGTTCATCTCGATCCTCAGCGACGTCGCCACCCGGGTCGAGCACATCCTGGCCGAGGAGTTCAAGCGCCGCAGCCTGGACCCGAAGAACGCGCCGATGTACGCGCAGATGCTGGTCGGCATGGTCGCGCTGACCGGGCAGTGGTGGCTGGACGTGCGCCGGCCGAAGAAGACCGACGTGGCGGCCCACCTGGTCAACCTGGCCTGGAACGGGCTGTCCGGCCTCGAGGCCAAGCCCACCCTCTCCACCCGCCCGCACAAGTAACCTGCGCCCGACGAGACCGCGGTACGGCGACGGATCGCAGTACAGCGTGAGACCGCGGTAGGACGGCGACATCCGCCCGTGGCATGACCAAACCGGCCGGATTCCACCGTAGCCTGGCCCACATGACGGGGACCATGTCCGGAATCCTGGCGCCCCGGCGACAGGTCAGCCAGCGCAGCAAGGCGTTCGACCTGCTGCTCGCGGGCGCGCTCACCCTGTTCTTCGGCCTCTTCTCCCTGGCCCAGGAAGGCGTCGCCGGCGTCCTCGGCGTAGGCATGCTGGCGCCGCTGGTCTGGCGGCGCACCCACCCCGAACTGGTCTTCTTCGCCGTCTCCTCGGTCGCTGTCCTGCAATGGCTCAGCGGCGCCAACCTGATGGCCGGCAACGTCGGCCTGCTCGTCGCGCTCTACGCGATCTCCGTGTACGGCGAGGTCAAGTACAGCCGGATCGCCCTGGGCGTCGGCGGGCTCGGCGTGCTGATGGCGACGGCTCGCTACTACAGCAGTTCCGACTGGCGCCAGCAGATCACCATGATGGTGGCGCTCGGCGCGCTGGTGTTCGGCGTCTGGGCGATCGGCGAGCGCCGCCGGACCAGAGGCCTGTACGTCGCTCAACTCGAGGAACGGGCGGCTCAACTGGAACGGGACCGCGATCGCGAGGCCAAACTGGCCGTGTCGAACGAGCGGACCCGGATCGCCCGGGAGATCCACGACGTGGTCGCGCACGGCCTGTCGATCATGATCGTCCAGGCCGACGGAGGCCTGTACGCCGCCGACGCGTCGCCCGAGCAGGCCAAGAAGGCGCTGGCCACGATCGGCGACACCGGCCGCGCCTCGCTGACCGAGATGCGCAAGATGCTCGGCCTGCTCAAGCAGGACGTCCAGCCGGACCTGGATCCGGACCAGCCGCGCCCGCAGCCCGGCATCTCGTCCCTGCCCGAGCTGATCGAGAACGTCCGCCAGGCCGGGCTCACCGTGGACTACCAGGTGACCGGGACGCCGCGCGATCTCCCCGCGCTGCTGGGACTGACGGCGTACCGGATCGTGCAGGAGGGGCTGACCAACACGCTGAAACACGCCGGGCCGGGGGCACGGACCTGCGTCGAACTGGACTTCGGTCGCGAGATGCTGACCGTGGTGGTCACCGACGACGGCCGCGGAGCCGGTGTCGCGCCGAGCAACGACCCGGGTCACGGCCTGGTCGGGATGCGGCAACGCGCGTCGATCTCCGGCGGTACGGTGAACGCCGGACCGAAGGCGGGCGGCGGCTACGAGGTGATCGCCAGGCTCCCGTACAACCTGCCAGCTGGAGGAAATCAGTGACCGACGACAGCACCCGGCCGGACGACGGCGTGATCCGCGTCTTCCTCGTCGACGACCAGGAACTGGTCCGGGCCGGCTTCACCATGCTGGTGGACTCGCAGCCGGACATGCGAGTGGTCGGTCAGGCCGGTGACGGCGGCGAGGCGCTGGAGAAGCTCCAGGTGACCGCGAGCGACGTGGTGCTGATGGACGTCCGGATGCCCCGGCTGGACGGCGTCGAGGCGACCCGGCAGCTCCAGTCGTTGCCTCAGGCCCCCAGGGTGATCGTGCTGACCACGTTCGATCTGGACGAGTACGCGTTCGCCGCGATCAAGGCCGGCGCGGCCGGCTTCCTGCTCAAGAACACCCCGCCGGCCGACCTGCTGTCCGCGATCCGGCAGGTCCACTCCGGCGACGCGGTCGTCTCCCCCAGCACGACCCGGCGGCTGCTCGAACACTTCGCCGGCTCGCTGCCGGACGGGGAGCAGGAGCGCCCCGACCTGGGCGACCTGACCGCCCGCGAGCGCGAGGTCCTGGTCGAGGTCGCCCGCGGCCTGTCGAACACCGAGATCGCCACCCTCTTCACGTTGTCCGAGGCAACGGTCAAAACCCACATCGGCCGGATCCTGGCCAAGACGGGTCTGCGCGACCGCGTCGCCCTCGTCGTCCTCGGCTACGAGACCGGTCTCGTCAAAGCACCCCGCTGATGGCGGACCCGGTACTCCGCCGCTGGGGCCGCAGCCGGTTCATCATCCCCTTCGTCGGCCTGCTTTTGGTCGCCGCCGTCGTCGCGTCCTTCTTCCACTGGGAGTTCGCCCTGGCGATCGTCCCCATCCTCGCGCTGCTCGCCTTCGACCGCTCCACAGGTGTCAGCATCACGGACACCGAACTCGTCCTGCACTACCCCTTCAGTCCCACCCGGATCCCGCGCGAGGACGTGGACTTCGCTGTGTTCGACTGGGGGTTCTTCAGCGGCCGCAGCTGGCTGGAGATCCATCGGCGGGACGGGACGGTCGTCCGCTACGGCCTGCTGCAGCCGAAGAGTACGTCGACCGAGTTGAGTGGAGATCCGCCGCAACCGGACAGCGCGGCGTACCAGATCACTGAGTGGGCAAGGACTTTCCGGCCGTAGTACGACCCAGGTCGTAGGCGGAGTCCATTCCCTGGTCCGACTATTCCGCGGCCGCCGATCACTACTTTTCGGAGTGTGGGCGAGAACGTCTCGCCCCCGGCACTTCGAGGAGAACGATGACCATCCAGACCGGCGAGCTCCCACTCGGCCGTTTGCCGCAGGACTCCGGCGACCGTACTGCGATCCGCGCCCACGAGTTGCGCAAGGTCTACGGCCACGGTGACACCGCGGTCGCCGCTCTCGACGGGGTCTCCGTCGACTTCGGGGTCGGGCGGTTCACCGCGATCATGGGCCCGTCGGGTTCGGGCAAGTCGACTCTGATGCACTGCCTGGCCGGGCTGGACACACCCACCGCCGGCCAGGTGCTGCTCGGCGAGACCGAGCTGACCCGGCTGCCGGACGCGGAGCTGACCAAGATTCGCCGGGACCGGATCGGCTTCGTCTTCCAATCCTTCAACCTGCTGCCGATGCTGTCGGCCAAGGACAACATCCTGCTGCCGCTGGAGCTGGGCGGCCGCAAGCCCGACCAGCAGTGGATGAGCACGCTGATCGATGTTCTCGGGCTGGAGGACCGGCTGACCCACCGCCCGTCGGAGTTGTCGGGTGGTCAGCAGCAGCGGGTCGCCGTGGCCCGCGCGCTGGTCGGCCGGCCCGAGGTGGTCTTCGCCGACGAGCCGACCGGCAACCTGGACTCGCGTTCCGGCGCCGAGGTGCTCGGCTTCCTGCGCCGCTCGGTCCGTGAGTTCGGCCAGACGGTCGTGATGGTGACCCACGACCCGCTGGCGGCGTCGTACGCCGACCGCGTCGTGATGCTTGCCGACGGCAAGCTCGCGGGCGAGCTGCACGACCCGACGCCGGAGTCCGTGCTCGGCGCGCTGCGGCAGCTGGGGGCCTGACCCGTGCGACGTTCCATCCTTTCCTCGCTGCGCGCCCACCTGGGCCGCCTGGTCGCCGCCTGTCTGGCGATCGTACTGGGGGTCGGCTTCGGCACCCTGGCGATGACCGTGCACGCCTCCGCCTCGAAGGCCATCGACGAGACCATCGGCAAGCAGAACGCCGGTGTCGACGCGGTGGTCACCTCGGACAAGAACTCCGTCACCCCGGCCGACTACAACAAGGTCAGCAAGCTGCCGCAGGTCTCCTCGGTGATCGTCGACACCGCGGCCTACATGCAGGTCGCCTGGCCCGGGAAGGTCCGGCCGGAGTACCTCGTGATCGCCGCCCGGTACGAAACCTCTGAGATCGCCGGCCCCAGCACCAAGTCGGGTCGGTTGCCGGGGGCAAAGAACGAGATCGCGCTCCCGGCCAAGCTGGTGGAGGAGTACAAGCTCGCCGTCGGCCAGCAGCTCAAAGTCACGTCCTACAACGAAAAGACCTGGAACACGACGATCGTCGGCGTCCTCGACGACGGCACCTCCCTCGGTACCGCGGACGCCGTGGCGACCGCCGAGACCGTGCACACGTTCGAGCCCGACGCCTACATCAACGACATCAAGGCGGCCGGCGCTCCCGGCGTCACCCAGGAAGCCCTGGCCACCGCGATCACCGGTGCCGTCGGCAGCGGCCTGGCCGTCTACACCGGTGAGGACTGGATCGTGCACGAACTGCGGGCCTACACGAACGGCGTCGACGTACTCGGCGGCGTGTTCGGCATGTTCGCCGTGATCGCGCTGTTCGTCGCCTGTCTGGTGATCGCCAACACCTTCACCATCGTGATCGCCCAGCGGACCCGGGAGATGGCGTTGCTGCGCTGCGTCGGCGCCTCCCGCCGCCAGGTGTTCTCCTCCGTGCTGGCCGAGGCCTCCGTGGTGGGGGTGGTCGCCTCCGCGATCGGCGTGGTCTTCGGCGTCGCGCTGTCCGCGATCGGCCTGACCCTGGCGCGGAACTTCGACTGGGGTCTGCCCCCGATCGACCTGCACCTGAGCCTGGCCTCGGTGTTCCTGCCGCTCCTGCTCGGCACGATCGCGACGATCGTGGCGGCCGTAGTACCGGCTCGGCGGGCGACGCGGGTCGCTCCGCTGGCCGCGCTCCGGCCGGAAGCGGCTCCGGCCGCCGCGTCGAAGGCAGGCGTACTGCGTCTGGTCCTCGGCTTCCTGCTGCTCGCCGGTGGCGGGCTCCTGCTCACCACGAGCGCGCTGACAAACCAGGTCATCATCGGAGTCGCGGGCGGCACGATCTCCTTCCTCGGCGTACTGGCGATCGGTACGCTGCTCGTCCCCGCCCTGGTCAAGCTGCTCGGCAGGTTGCCGGCCCGCAGCGGGGTGCCGGCCCGGATCGCGGTCGCCAACGCGGTCCGGAACCCGAAGCGGACCGCGGCGACCACGTCCGCGCTGCTGATCGGGGTCACGCTGATCAGCCTGACCTGCGTCGGGATCGCCTCGGTGCGCAAGACGTTCGACGTCACGATGGACAGCGAGTTCCCGGTCGACCTGACCCTCACCACCTACAACGAGAAGCTCCCGGCCAACGCGGCCAGGCAACTGCAGGACATCAAGGGCATCACCGAGGTGGTCCCCGTCCGCAGCGTGGAGGTGAAGGCGGGCCAGAACGAACTGACCGTCACCGGCATCGACCAGGCCTCGGCGCCGGCCGTGGTGCACAGCCCGGCGCTGCTCGCCCAACTGAAGCCCGGCACAGCGTTGCTCGACCCGAGCACGATGAGCATGCTCGAGCTGAAGGACGGGTCGACCATCACGATCATGTCCGGGAAGAACAAGCTCACGCTGACGGCGGTCAAGGCGACCGGGCTGGATCCGGTCACCATCACCCAGACCGATCTGAGCAAGCTGGCGCCGAACGCGGCGATCAGCGGCTTCTGGCTCGACTCCGACCCGAAGGCCGACGGCTCCGAGGTACTGGACGCGGTGCAGCAATCCCTCCCGACCGTGAAGGCGCTGAGCGTGTCCGGCGGGCTGGCCGAGCGCACCTCGTACACCAAGGTCTTCGACGTCCTGCTGATCGTGGCGGTCGGGCTGCTTGGAGTCTCGGTCCTGATCGCGCTGGTCGGCGTCGGCAACACGCTCAGCCTGTCGGTGCTGGAGCGGACCCGGGAGAACGCCCTGCTCCGGGCGATGGGCCTGACCCGCCGTCAACTGCGCGGCATGCTCGCGGTCGAGTCGTTGCTGATGGCACTCGTCGCGGCCGGCCTCGGGATCACGCTCGGCCTGATCTACGGCTGGACCGGAACGGCCGCACTGATGGGCGCCCAGGTCGACACCGGCATCCGGTACGCCGTACCGGGCCGGCTGCTCGTCACGATCGCCCTGGTCGCGGCGGTGGCGGGTCTGCTCGCCTCGGTGCTCCCCGCCCGGCGCGCCGCGAAGGTCGCACCGGCCGGGGCGCTCGCCACGGAGTAAGTCAGACGATCTCGACCCGATTCCCGTGGCCGTCGGCGGTGTGAAACCGCCGGCGGCCCGGGATCGTGTCGTTGTCCCAGCTGACCGGATACCCCTTGGCTGCCAGGGAATCCGCCATGGCGTCGAGGTCGTCGACTGCGAGCGCCGGGTGTGCCTTCAGGGCCGGCTTGAAGTCCTTCTCGACGCCGACGTGCACCTCGGCCGTGCCGTCCTTGAACCAGCAGCCACCCCGGGCCGCGAGCAGCGGCGGCTTCTCCAGTTCGGTCATCCCGAGCGCGTCGCGGTAGAACGCACGAGCCACCTCCTCCCCGCCGGGCGGGCAGGACACCTGAACGTGGTCGAGTCTCATCAGCTCTCCTTCTGAGCAACAGCGAAGATCCGGCGGAACGGCAGCAAGGTGCCGTAGGACTGCTGCGGGTATGCCTCCGCAAGGCGAGCACCGTACTCCGCTTCGAAGCGTGCGCGCAGGTCGTCCGGCAAGGACTGCAGAACCGGCCGGGCGCCAGTCCCCTTCACCCACTCGAGCACGGCGTTGTCCCCTTGCAGGATGTGGCAGTACGTCGTCTCCCAGGCGTCCACCGAACACCCTTCGGCACTAAGCGCGGCCACGCACTCCGCCGGACCCGGCACGTCCGCTCGCAGGGACGCGCCGGCCGCGTACTCGGCGTACGGGTCGGTGCCGGCGAGTTCGCGCAGGATGGCGTGCGACGGCGCGTTGCCGTTGCCGGGGATCTGGATCGCGAGCCAGCCACCGGGCTTGAGCGCGCGGACGAAGCCGGGGAGCAGGTCGAGTTGCTCCGGGATCCACTGCAGCGTCGCGTTGGTGACGATCACGTCGATCGACTCCGGCGGCGCGGTCCACTCGCGCAGATCTCCCACCTCGAAGCTCAACCGCTCCGAGGCCAGCGGCTGAGCCGCCTCGATCATCTCGACCGAACTGTCCACCCCGTGCACCCTCGCACCGGGCCACCGCTCGACCAACGAGGCAGTGAGGTTCCCGGGCCCACACCCAAGGTCGACAACTTCCAGCACGTCATCGGCCGCGCCGACGCGGTTGACCAGGTCGGCGAACGGGCGGGCGCGTTCGCCGGCGTACTTGCCGTACTGCTCGGGGTTCCAGACCGGTGAGGTCCGCATGGTGGCGCCCTTCCGTGGGGATCTCTTGATGTCGAGATACTTTACGCCCGCGAGTTGTCTTGATGTCAAGAGTCTTGATGACATAGTCTCGACGTATGAGAGACGAGGTCGACCGGCTGATCGAGGCCTGGCGCCGGGAACGGCCGGACCTCGACGTGGCACCGATGGAGGTGCTGTCGCGGGTCAGCCGGCTGGCCAGGCACCTCGACCGCGCCCGCAGCCAGGCCTTCGAGGCACACGGCCTGGAGTCCTGGGAGTTCGATGTGCTGGCCGCCCTGCGCCGGGCCGGCAAGCCCTACCAACTCTCCCCCGGGCGGCTCCTCAAGGAGACCCTGGTGACCTCCGGCACGATGACGAACCGGGTCGACCGACTCGCCGCCCGCGGCCTGGTCGAGCGACTGCCAGACCCGGCCGACCGGCGCGGCGTGCTCGTCCAACTCACCGACGCCGGGCGCGATTCGGTCGACGCGGCGATGGCCGACCTGCTCGCCCACGAGCGGACCCTGCTCGGCTCGATCAGCGAGCGCGACCAGGCCAAGATCGCCCGGGTACTGCGGGAACTGGTCGGCCCGTTCGATCAGGAAAAACACTGATCCGGTATTTGTACAAACATCAACCAACCCGCTCGGGAATTGTGTCGGAATAATCCGAAAAGACGGGCGCGTCACTTTATCCAGTGATCATTCGTTGCTAGTTGCAACGTGATCGAGAGATTGCTGTAGCCGACGACTGTCGACAGTGAGCGAGTGCCCAACTAGTCTCCTCACCATCGGTGCTCGATCAACTACACAACGCTCAAAATCCGGTGACTTCGGCGGCTAGAGGTGGTCCGCCGAAGCCGGTCGCAGGTGTCCGGGGCTCGGGGCTCGGACAACGCCGGCCGGCCCGGGACCCGCTCGCCCGGAAGTCGCGGTACACCCTCCCAATCACAGGGGATAGGAGGGTGTACCGCGACTCAGCAGGCGCGCAGGATTTGATCATGTATACATTCTGCGAAGCGCCGGGAATTACCGCGAGGGGCTATTCGGCCCGCTCGGCCGCCTCGAACCAGGCGGTTTCGAGTTCACCGCGTTCCTCGGCCAACTTGCGCAGTTCCGTGTCGAGCTCGGCGAGCCGCTCGTAGTTGCTGGCGTTGGCGGCCAACTGGTCGTGCAGCTTCGTCTCGGTCTCGGTCAGCTTGGCGATCTGCCGCTCGATCCGGTTGAGCTCCTTCTTCGCCGCCCGGGCGGCCGCCGCGTCCACGACGGGCTCCGCCGGGCTGTCGCTTCCGGTCGCGGTCGGGGTCCCGCTCGGCGAGTCTGCAGTCGCCGCGTCGGGGACGGGGGAGGAGGCGAGGCGGCGCACCGGAGTACCGGCGGCCAGTTCGTCCAGGTACTGGTCCACGCCGCGGGGCAGGTGGCGGACGGCGCCGTCGCCCATGATCGCGTAGACCATGTCGCTGACCCGCTCCAGGAAGTACCGGTCGTGGGTGACGACCACGACGACGCCCGGCCAATTGTCGAGGAAGTCCTCGAGCACCGTCAGCGTCTCGACGTCCAGGTCGTTGGTCGGCTCGTCGAGGATCAGTACGTTCGGCTCGTCCAGCAGGATCCGCAGCAACTGCAGCCGGCGCCGCTCACCGCCGGACAGGTCGTTGATCCGGGTGGTCAGCTTGTCGCCGGTGAAGCCGAAGCGTTCGAGCAGCTGCGACGAGGTCATCTCGCCGCCCCGGCCGGCCAGCGCCGCGGTACGGCGGATGTCGGTGATGTGCGCGAGCACCGTCACCGAGCCGTCCAGGTCCTCCAGCGTCTGCGAGAGGTTCGCGATCCGGACCGTCTTGCCCTGCTTGACCTTGCCCGTGTCCGGTGCGAGCAGGCCGGTGAGGATCTTGAGGAAGGTGGTCTTGCCGGCGCCGTTCGGCCCGAGCAGCCCGATCCGGTCGGCGGGGCCGAGCCGGAAGGTGACGTGGTTCAGCATCACCCGGTCGCCGAAGCGCAGCGTCACGTCCTCGGCGTCGAAGACGTCCTTGCCGAGCCGCGAGGTGGCCAGCTGGGCGAGGGCGAGCTTGTCGCGGGGTGCCGGCTCGTTCTCGATCAGGACGTTGGCCGCCTCGATCCGGAACTTCGGCTTCGAGGTCCGCGCGGGCGCTCCCCGGCGCAGCCAGGCGAGCTCCTTCTTCATCAGGTTCTGCCGCTTGCCCTCGACCACCTGCTCGTTGCGCGACCGCTCGGCCTTGGCCAGTACGTACGCGGCGTACCCGCCGTCGTACGAGCTGACCCTGCCGCCCTGGACCTCCCAGGTCTCGGTGCAGACCGCGTCGAGGAACCACCGGTCGTGGGTGACGACGATGAGGGCGCCGGCATGGTCGACGACGTGCTGCGCCAGCCAGTTGACCGCCTCGATGTCGAGGTGGTTGGTCGGCTCGTCGAGGATCAGCAGGTCGACCTCGGTCAGCAACAGCTTCGCCAGCGAGACCCGGCGCCGCTCACCACCGCTCAACGTGCCGACCATTGCCTCGTGATCGACCCCGCCCAGCAGGTGTTCCATCACTCCACGCGCACGCGGATCGGCGGCCCAGGTGTAGGTCTCGGCTCCACCGAGCACTGCGTGAGCGACCGTATCCGCCGGGTCCAGGTCGTCGCTCTGGCCGAGGTACCCGAGCCGCAGGTCGCGGTTCTGGGTGATCCGGCCGGTGTCCGCCTCCTCCCGGCCGGCGAGCAGCCGCAACAGGGTGGACTTGCCGTCGCCGTTGCGCCCGACCACCCCGATCCGCTCGCCCCGGCCGACGCCGAGACTGACCCCGTCGAGAAGGGTCCGGGTTCCGAAGCCCTTGGAAACGGCTTCCAGATTGACGAGGTTGGGTGCAGGGGTGGCGGCCATATCGGGTCAAGCCTAGTGCCCCGTGTCGGAAGTTGCGTTAGCGCTACCGACACGGGGCACTGGTTCAGGCCTGGTTGAGGTGGAGGAGGTACTCCTTTTGGTTGAGGGGGTTGCCGTCGGTGCGGGAGCGGGCCGGTGGGCGGCCGGGGATGGGGTGGAAGCCTTCGAAGCTGGTGAGGAGGACTCCTTCGCCGTGGGTGAGACCGGGGAGTTGCGCTTCGAACGCGTGCACGCGGCCGGCCGGGATCAGCCCGGTGAGGCGCGCGCGGTCCGGGTCGATGGTGGTGTCCTCGACGGTGGCGGTCGCCTCGGCGAGCTTCGCCAGTACGGGTGAGATGGCGTCCGGTGGCAGCTCCAGGTCGAAGCTGTTGACCGGCTCGTTAACCTGCGTGCCTGCGTCCTGCAGTGCCTGCATCAGGACCAGTGGGACCAGGCGGCGGAAGTCTGCCGCCACCGACGTCGCCGCGCTGTACCCGGTCCGGATGAGATCCACCCGGCAGTCCACCACCTCCCAGCCGTAGATGCCTTGCTGCAAGGTCTGCCGCGCGCTCTCCTCGATCGCGTTGTGGAAGGCGCGCGGCAGGCCGCCGAGCTCGACCGCCAGCCGGTAGTCGATGCCGGTCCCCACCGGCGCCGGCGACACCCGGAACCCGACCGTAGCGATCCAGAGGTTGTCGGGGTCGCCGATCTCCCGCTGCGCGGTACCGACTCCGGCAAGCCGCTCGACGTGGATCGGCGTGGTCTCACTGAAGGTCACCGCGAGCCCGTACTCACTGTCCAGGAGCGCCGCGATCACCTCTTTCTGGACCTCGCCGTACAGGTTCACCGAGACCTCTTGGTGCAACGTGTTCTTGCGCAGCCGGATCAGCGGGTCCTGCTCGGCCAATTGCTGGAGCGCCTGGAAGAGCTTGGCGCGGTCCGCGGCATGCACCGGCTGGACGACGGTCTCCAGCGTCGGTGGCGCGAAGAGTTGACCAGCGCGCCCGGTCGGAGTCCCGAGCTGGTCCCCGATCTGCACCTGCTTCAGCCCGCGCAGCGCGACGATCCGGCCCGCCCCGGCGCTCTCCACCGGCCGCGTACCACCCCGCTCGAACACCCGCAGCGACGTCACCTTCACCTCGTACTGCGTACCGCCGTGGTGCACGTCGATCGGCCGGCGCGCGTGCAACTCCCCCGCGAACACCCGCGCCGACGCGATCTTCTCCCCCGCGGCCCCACGCTCCACCTTGAACACCGACGCCTGCAACGGACCCACTGACGCCTGAGTTGCTCGGGGCAACCACTCTCGAATTCCCTCGATCAGCTCGGAAACACCTCCACCGGTCATCGCCGAGCCGAAGTACACGGGCTGCACGAGCGAGCGCCGTACCTGGTCGGCCAACTCGCGGCGGTAGTCCGAATCGGCCAGGTCGTCGTCCAGATAGCGCGCCATGAACTCGTCATTGCTCTCGGCAAGGACCTCACCGAGTGCCTTGTGCGTAAGGGGAAACTGTTGATAGCGAGCAGCTCTGGTGCCCAGGTCGAGCACCGAGCCCATCGGAACGGCCGAGGGGGTGAGGAGCCGCCCGATGTCGGCCAGCAGTTCGTCGTACCGGGCGCCCATCCGGTCGATCTTGTTCACGAACAGCAGGGTCGGGATCCGCAACCGGGTCAGGGTGCGCATCAGCAGCCGGGTCTGCACCTGGACGCCCTCGACCGCGGAGATCACCAGCACGGCACCGTCCAGCACGGACAGCGCGCGCTCGACCTCGGCGATGAAGTCGGAGTGACCGGGAGTGTCGATCAGGTTCACGGTCAGATCGCCGAGTTCGAACGAGACCACGGCGGAGCGGATGGTGATGCCGCGCCGGCGCTCCAGGTCCATCGAGTCGGTCCGGGTGCTCCCGGCGTCCACGCTGCCGACGTGGTCGATCACGCCGGCGGCGTGCAGCAGGCGTTCGGTCAGGCTGGTCTTACCGGCGTCAACATGCGCCAGAATGCCCATCGTCAGGGTGTTCAAAGGTCCTCGCGGGTGCGTCGAAGCCAACAGAGGTGATGGCGTGGATCGACACCCGGCGCATCTGGATCTCCTTCGATCGGTGCTCAGGACCGGCAGTTCCCCGCCACGATAGCCTTCCGGCCGGCACCCGGCGACCGAGTTTTCTCGCGGACCTGGCACTCAAGGCTGGCGTAAAGTCACCCTCGGATGTGCTGCCCTGGGAGAGGACAGGTGGATGGAGGCGGACTTCGCGACGCTGCTCAACCGCCACCGAAGGGCCGCTCAGCTGACCCAGGAGATGCTGGCCGAGAAGGCCGGGATGAGTGTCGGCGCCGTCGGCGCCCTGGAGCGAGGTGTCCGCAGGTTCCCGCGCAGGGAGACCGTGGTGGCGCTCGCCGATGCCCTCGGGCTCGCTGTGGACGACCGGAGCGCGTTCGCCCTCGCGGCGCGCCGTCGCCACGGAGCGAGGAAGGCGACGATCGACCCGCCACCGCCGGCGGTACCGCGTCAGTTGCCGCTGGCCGTCGCGAGCTTCACCGGCCGTACTGGGGATCTCGGTGACCTTCGTACGACCCTGACCGGCGGGACCACGCCTGCCATCACGGTGGTCACCGGCATGGCCGGGGTGGGAAAGACAGCTCTCGCCGTACAGGCGGCACACGCAGTCGTCGACGAGTACCCGGACGGTCAGGTGTACCTGAACCTCCACGGGTACGGCGCCGGCGATCCGCTCTCGCCGCTCGATGCCTTGGACTTTCTGCTGCGCGCCTTCGGAGTGTCAGGCCCCGACGTTCCCCTGAAGGTGGAGGAGGCAGCAGCCCGACTGCGAACGCTGCTGGCCGATCGCCGGGCCCTGATCCTGCTGGACAACGCCCGCGCCGGCGCCCAGGTCGAGTCCTTGCTGCCCGGCATGGGCAGATCGAGCGTGATCATCACCAGCCGGCACGAACTGTCCGGCATTCCGGCGGTTCACACGGTGAGACTCGGCCTGATGTCCAGCCGGGAAGGGATCGAACTGCTCCGGACGATCGTCGGCAGCAGCCGGGTCGATCGGGAGCCCGAGGCCGCTCAGTCGATCCTGGACGCCTGCGGATTGTTGCCTCTCGCCCTGGGGATCGTCGCCGGCCGGTTGGCGGGCAGAGCCCACTGGCCGCTGGACCATCTGGCCGGCCTGCTGCGGGACGAGCGCCGCCGGCTGGATCAGTTGGAGCATCACGACCTGGGCGTTCGAGCGAGCTTCGACGTCTCGATCGACAACCTGGCCGGCAGCGACGTCGCCAAGGAGCAACAGGCAGCGGCGGCGTTCGTCCTGCTCGGCCTGCCCGATGCTCCTGACCTCACCGCCGACGTCGCGGCCGGCCTGCTCGCTTGCGAGGACCACTCCGCCGCCAGGATCCTCGAGGATCTCTGCGACCTTCACCTGGTGGAATCTCCGGCACCTGGCCGGTATCGCCTGCATGATCTGTTGCGGACGTACGCGCGGGAGCGAGCCCAGTCGAGCATCACCGCGCAGGACCGGGCGGCGGCGATCACCAGGATCGTCGATCTCTATGCCGCCACGGCCTGGCATGCGCTTGAACAGGCCTTCCCGACGGCCGGTCGGCTGCCCTGGTTCAGAGCCCAGACTCCGGTCGCCGTCGGCGGACCGACGTTCGACAGCCCGGGGCCGGCACTGGCTTGGCTGGATGGACAGCGGCCGCACCTGGTCGCGCTGACGTCGCAGGCCGCGCAGACGCCCGGAGTGCCGGCCGCCTCGATCCTGCGACTGGCGATCGGCCTGCACCCGTTCTACGCCAGCCGCGGCCACTGGCTGGACTGCCTGCGCGTCTACCGGACAGCGCTGGAGGTCGCGACCACCGGGGACGACCGCGAGGCCGAGGGATTCATCCGCAACGATCTCGGCCTGGTGCTGTTCGACCTGGTTTTGGCCGGATCGGGTGACCCCGACGAGGCCGTGACCCAGCTCTACCGGAGTCTCGAACTGTTCGAAGACCTGGCTGACCATCGAGGTGCCGCGATGGCGCTGGCCAATCTCAGCCACGCGTTCGATCTGATCGGCGACCACCAGCGAGCCATCGACTGCGGTGAACGAGCGCTCTCGACCTATCGCAAGCTCGACGACCCCCTCGGCGAGGCCTTCGCGTACGTCAACATCGGCAACTCCCACGGTCGGCTGGGCAGGACGGAGGAGCAGCGAGCGGCGTACGACCAGAGCATTGCGATCGGCACCCGGCTGCGCGGAGACCACGTCCTCGCCATCGCCTTCCTCGGCTCCGGGGTGGCCTATCGGGAAGCCGGTGAGTACACGCGGTCGCTCGACCATCTCCACCAGGCGGCGGCCAAGTTCGACGCCCTGAGCAACCAACTGGGCCTGGTCGAGGCGCTGGACGAACTCGGCATCGCCTACCGCCGCACGGGAAGTCCGGCCACGGCGATCGAGCACCACGAAGAGGCGCTGGAGATCGCCCTCCAGTACGACGACGGCCAGCGCCTTCCGCAGATCCTTCACCACCTCGCGCTCGCCCTGGACGACTCAGGCGACCGGGCGGCAGCTGTCACCCACCTAGAGGAAGCACTCACCCTCGCAACTCGCCGAGGCCTGCCGAACTCGTCCGAGATCCGCGATGACCTTTTGAGACTGACCGACGGCTAGCGGCTGATCGGGGCGGGGAGGATGCGGGCGCCGGGGACGGGGCCTTCGGCTTGGCGGACCATGCGGCAGAGGCCGGATTCGGAGAGTTCCACGGCCAGGTCCACCGCGCTGCGGCTGTCGGCAGCCAGGAAGAGGCAAGTCGGGCCGGAGCCGGAGATCATCGCGGCCAGGGCGCCTTGGTCGAGGCCGAACTGGAGGGTGGCGGCCAGTTCGGGGCGCAGCGAGAGGGCGGCGTCCTGCATGTCGTTGCTCAGGGCAACCGCGAGGGCGGCGGGCTGACCGCTCAGCAGGGCGGAGAGAAGTTCGGGGCGAACCTCCGGCGCCTCGACGCGCCGGAGGGGGCGCAGGCGATCCAGTTCCTTGAAGACCGCCGGCGTCGAGAGGCCACCGTCGGCAATGGCGAAGACCCAGTGGAAGGTCCCGCGCGACAGCACCTCGGTGACCTGTTCGCCGCGGCCCCGGCCGAGCGCCGTGTGGCCGACGAGGCAGAACGGTACGTCGCTGCCCAGGTCGGCCGCGAGGCGTTCCAGATCGGATTGGGACAACTGCAGGCCCCACAGGCGGTTGCAGGCGACGAGGGTCGCGGCAGCGTCGGTGGAACCGCCGGCCATGCCGCCGGCGACCGGGATGGTCTTGCGGATGGTCAGATCGACGCCCTCTTCGACGTCGTACTCCGACTGCAGCAGCCGCGCCGCCCGGACCGCGAGGTTCGAGTCGTCGGTGGGTACGTCGTCCGCGAAGTCGCCGAGCACCTCGACGGTGACGTCGGCGTCGTCCTCGCGCAGGGTCGCGGTGACGTCGTCGTACAGGGCGACGGCCTGGTAGACCGTGGCGAGCGGATGGAACCCGTCCGGACGCGGCGGGCCGACGGACAGGCCGAGATTGATCTTGGCCGGCGCGCGGACCGTGACCTGGGCATGAGGTGGCACGGGCACAGGCTAATGCCCCGCGTCCGCGATGGCGGCGAACTCGGTGATGCCGAGCATCTCGCCGCGGAGCGTCGGGTCGATTCCTGCCGTCGCAAGCACCTCGTCGAGCCGGTCGCGGTCGGGCATCCAGCGGGCCAGGGCCGAGCGGACGGTCTTGCGGCGTTGCGAGAAGGCCGCCTCGATCACGGCGAACACCTCTTCGCGGGAGGCCGTGCCGGCGGGCGGCTCGCGGCGGGTGAAGGCGACCAGGCCGGAGTCGACGTTCGGGGCGGGCCAGAACACGTTCCGGCCGATCGGCCCGGCGCGCCGGACCTCGGCGTACCAGGCGGCCTTCGCCGACGGTACGCCGTACGTGCGGGAGCCGGGTGGCGCCGCCAGCCGGTCGGCGACCTCGGACTGCACCATGACGAGTCCGTGCCGCAGCGACGGCGAGATCGCCAGCAGGTGCAGCAGGACGGGCACGGCGACGTTGTACGGGAGGTTGGCCACGCAGGCCTCGGGCTCGCCGATCTGGGCGGGCAGGACGTTCATGGCGTCCGCCTCCACCACGGTCAGCCTCGATGCCTGGTTCGGCGCGTACTCCGCGATGGTGGCGGGCAGTGCTCCGGCCAGCAGCGGGTCGATCTCCACCGCGGTGACCCGGTGGCCCTCGGCAAGCAGTGCCAGCGTCAATGAGCCAAGCCCGGGGCCGACCTCGAGCACGGTCTCACCGGCCGGCGCGAGATCGGCGGTCCGCACGATCCGGCGAACGGTGTTCGGGTCGATGACGAAGTTCTGGCCGCGCTGCTTGGTCGGGCGGACCCCGAGCGCGGCGGCCAGTGAACGCACTTCCGCCGGACCGAGAAGCCTCGGTCCGGCGGAAGTGGATGAATCAGCGCTGGTCACACGGGCCAGTCTGGCAGGTCGGGACCGATGTCAGGCCCTCTTGCCGCAGACCGGCCAGTCACCGTAACCGCCGCGGGCGGCCCGGACCTTCTCGGCGATCGCGATCTGCTGCGCCTTGGACGCCTGGTGGGCGTTGTCCGCGTAGGCATCGCCGCCGTAGGCGACCCAGGTCTGGTGGCTGAACTGCAGGCCGCCGTAGTACCCGTTGCCGGTGTTGGTCGACCAGTTGCCGCCGGACTCGCACTCGGCGATCCGGTCCCAGGCGCTGGTGTTGCCGGTGGCCGGGGTGTCGTCGGCGGCAGGCGCCTCGGGCTCCTCGGGCTTCGGCTTGGTGCCGACCGTGACCAGTTCGTCGACCGGCTTGGTCACCACCGTGCTGGTGACGAGCTTCTTGCTCGCGAGCTTGCCGTCGAAGTAGGTCAGCACGTACTTGACCGACTTCGCACCCGCCTTGCCCTCGGTGGTGGTCTTGGTCTCGCCCTCTTCGAGGGTCGCGGACTTGGTCTCCACCTTGTCGAACGCGATCGCCTGGCTCTCGGTGACGTTCTTGACGTCGACCTTGACCAGGGTGACCTTGTTGACGCCCGGCTTCAGCGCCGTGGTGGCGGCCGGAGCCAGCTTGTCGTCGGCGTCGAACGGGATCTTGGCGCCGGTCAGCGCCTCGCCCACCGTCATCGCCATCGACTTGACCGCCACGACCTTGCCGGCCCGGACGATCTGCACAGTCTTCGGGGTGCGAACGGTCAGCTCCAGGCCCTCGCGCCCGATGGGGGCGCTGCGGCTGGTGGAGAAGACGGCACCGTCGTAACGCAGGCCGAGGTCGGCCAGCGCCTCGTTCACGCTGTCGGCCGTGGTCCAGAAGCTCTTCTTCGTGCCATCGGCGTTCACGGTCAGCTGGCGGCCGTACTGCACCGCGATCTCCTGACCTTCCTGCAGCTTGCTGTCGGGCGAAGGGGCGACCAGGTCATGCTCGCCGACCTGGATCTTCTCCGCCTTGAGGGCGTCGGCCACGGTGGAACCGAAGGTGTGAACCTTCTGCACCTGGCCGTCGACGGAAAGGCTCACGGTCTTGCTCTTGCTCGCATAGGCCACGGAGCCGCCCACGACGGCGAACACGGCCGTCGCACCGACAGCCGCGATGATGGACTTACGCACTAATGCTCCCAGGTAGAGCTACCCGGGCACGGGGTTGGGTGGCACTGGCGCAGGCCGCGAATGCCGGGATACAGGGCCCGGAAACCACGGTCCTCGCCGAGGGGCATGCCACCCGGAACCTTCCCCGATCCCGGCCAACATCACGAGACAGTAACGAAGAAGTGCCGAGAGTGCCAATCCTCTGGTCGGCGAGTCCTTGAAAGGTGTAACGGACTGTTTACGCGTCGTGACGGCCCCACTGGCCCCGATGGACCACCTCACCCACCCCGCGACGGCCTCTGCGCAGCGACGGCGACCGCTTGTCGGGGGCCCGGTAGCCGATCGAGATGACCCCGATCGGATCGAAGCCGTCCGGTACCCCGAACTCCTTCTTCAGCCGGCCGACCTTCTCCGCCGGAGGCCCGAAAAGGCAAGCACCCAAGCCTTCGTCGACCACCGTCTGCAGCATCAGCAGGGCCGCCATCCCGGTGTCGACGTACCAGTACGGCGCGGTCCAGTGCGACTCGTCGCGGTCGGTCCAGCCCTTGTCCGGCTCGGTGTACCGATCGAGGTAGGCGTCCTTGTGCGCGAAGGCGAAGATCAGTAGCGGCGCCCGGCGCAGGCCTGTGATCCACTCCACATATTTCTCGTCCGGATTCTCGGCCGCGATCCGCCAGTACCGCTCCCGGTCGTCGCCTTCGAGGGTCAGGAACGCCCACCCCTGGCTGAACCCGCCCGAGGGGGCCCGCAGGCCGTTCTCGAGGATGCGTTCCCGGATCTCCGGCGGCACCGGCCGGTCCGGGTCGTAGTTGCGGACCATACGGCGGCGGCGGACGACCTCGCTGAACTCCATACCGGCCTGTCTACCAGTCGGTTACCAGGAGCCGCCGAAGGCCCGGTCGGCGTTGTCGGAGATCGCCTGACCCAACTCGGCGACGGAGATGTTGAGCACGCCGGCCATCTTCCGGACCGTGTGCGGGATCAGGTACGACGCGTTCGGCTGGCCGCGGTGCGGCGAGGGCGTCAGGTACGGCGCGTCGGTCTCCACCAGCACCCGGTCCAGCGGGGTGACGGCCAGCGCGTTCCGCAGCGACTGCGCGTTCTTGAAGGTGACCACGCCGGCGAAGCTCAGGAAGGCGCCGCGGTTGACGCACTCCCGGGCGAACTCCGTGTCGCCGGAGAAGCAATGCATCACCACCCGGTCCGGCACACCTTCGCGGTCCAGGATCGCGAGGATGTCGTCGTGGGCGTCCCGGTCGTGAATCATCAGGGTCTTGTCGAGCCGCTTGGCCATCTCGATGTGCGCGGCGAACGACTCGTGCTGTGCGGCCCGGCCGTCCTCGCCGGTGCGGAAGTAGTCCAGCCCGGTCTCACCGATCACCCGGACCTTGTCCGTACTCCCGGCCAGCCGCTCGATCTCGGCCAGCGCATTGTCGAGCTCGCCGGCCGCCTTCAGTTTGGGCGCCTCGTTGGGGTGCAGGGCGACCCCGGCGATCAGATTTCGATGCTGCTCGGCGGCCTCGACCGCCCAGACCGCGCCGGGAAGATCGCAACCGACCTGGACGATCCGGGTCACCCCGACCGACGAGGCCAGCTTGATCGCCTGGGCCGGGCTCAGCCAGTTGCCGTCCTCGCCGTCGGCGATGTCCAGGTGGCAGTGCGCGTCGACCACACTGATCGGCAACGGGTCCGGCAGGGCTGGGCGGCTGCGGTCGCGGGACCGGCCGTCCTCCCCGATGGCAGCACGTTCCCGCGTCGGGCGATCGACCTCCACACCTTCGGTAGACATGAGCCCCAGCCTACTTAGTCACCGCAGCCGGTAGATCCGTACGTCTTTGTTGCTGAAGACGCGGTCGGCCAGCTGATCGAGTGCGGGCGAGACCGGCCCGGCCCGCAGATCGCCGATGACCAAGGTGATCCCGAGATCTCCGGACAGCCTCGCCAGGTGGTACTCCGACGGCTTCTCGACCGCGATCCGGCTGTCCAGCAAGCGGTCGGGCCACGGTGAAGGCTGCAAGAGGAAGCTCGTCTTGTTCTGGGTCGCGGCCAGGTTGGCGGGAGCGTACGCCCAGCCGCCGAGGTATTGCTGGACTCCACTCAGCCCGGAGATCCAGAACGCGTCGTTCGGGCACCCCGGCCGGTACGGCGCCGGCAGGCAGAACACGTTGCTGACGGCCACATCGTTGGGCTGGAGGTTGTTCCGCAGCCACAACATCGCGCTCTGCTCGGCCGAGGTGAGATAGGTGCGGTACTCGATGTTCGGCGCCTCCACCGGCCTCGTCGCCTTCTCCAGCGCCCGTCCGAGCACGATCGCCTGGACCGGAAGACTGGCCGCCACCGTCAGCACAATCACCTGTACTGCGACCGATGCGGCCCGTCGCGTCCGGTTGATCGCCGCGATGGCGATCACCCCGACCACGGCCAGTACTCCGAACGGCGCGAGCAATCCAGCGGCGGCGCGAGCCACGGTGTGGGCGCCGGTGTCGGTGGGCCAGAGGTAGTACAGCGCGGTCGCGGCAACCACCCCGGCGACAGCCACGACCACCAGCTCCCTGGTTCGCGTCTCCTTGGCCAGATTGACGCCGACGGCAACCACTCCGACCATGCCGAGCGCCAGGATCGCGTTGAGGAAGTGGTACTCCGAGTACCCCGTATGCGAGAACACCAGCGTGACGCCGGTACCAGCCGCCACACACCCACCGATCCACCAGTACGCCGGATCGCGCCGTACGGGTGTCATCTTCAGACCGAGCAGCGTCAGCAGCCTCGGGGCCTCGACAGCCTGGTAGTAGGTCACCAGGACCAACACGAACAGCAGCATCCGGGGATCGCCACGTTCCAGCGACGGAAGCACCCAGTCGCCTGTCGCCGGGTAGGTCTTGTCGCCGGTAACGGCCTGGTAGTACGGCTGGGCTCTCATCGACGCGAGGAGCTGGAACCGGCTACCACCTGTACTACCGGTCAACGCGAATGAAGAGGCCAGCAGCAATCCCCCGGAAACGCCAACCAGCGCGGCCATTCGCCACGGCGGCCTGCGCTCCGCAACCCAGGCATAGCCACCGGCGAAGAGACAGCCGACCAGCATGATCGGCAGCAGGGTGGGCTTTGTTCCGGTGGCCAGCGCCAGCATCAGGACCATGGCAGCCCAGACGCCACGGCCGGCTTGCCGTCGCAGGACGAGCACTGTCGGCCCGACCAGGCCGAGCATCACCACGGCGGCCATCGTGCCTGTCGGGCCCTGCACCACCTGGGCAGCCGACATGTTGGCAGGCGGCGTGCTCACCAATTGAAGGGCGCCGGGCAGCACTCCGGCGAGGGCACCGGCCAGAGGAGCCGCCCAAGCCTTCTCGCTGACCAGTTCACCCGCCGCCCAGCCGACCAGGACCAGCGTGATCACCATCGTCAGCGGCCACTGGTGGATCAGCACCTGCGGCGGACGGACGTCGGCCATCACTGACCCGCTCGCCATCGAGGCGGTCGCGAACCAGTGGTAGATCAGAGGCTCTCCCAGCACTGAAGGGTCGGCCGGGGTCACGTCACGGATCAACTGCTGGACCAGACCGAGCTGGTACCAGATGTCCTGGTGGCGGGTGGCCGCGATCGGCGGCAGCGGGATCGGCCGCAGCAACACGACCACGGTCCGCACCATCGCCAGCAGCAGACTGGCAACCAGCAGTACGTGCCACCACGCGGGCGGAGCCGGGCTGGTACCTCGCCAGCCGAGATGCGGCCGCAGCGACGGACTGGCCGCGAAGACGACCAGCAGCCCGGCGACGGCGGCCCACTGAAGCAGCGGGACGCCGAGCGCAGTACAGATTGCCCAGACGGCCAGTTGCCAGGCCAGGCCGAGGACTGCCCCGAAACCCAGGTCCTGGGTCAGGGATCGGCCCCCGGCCAGCGCTCGCCACAGCAGTACGCCAGGCAGCAGGACTGCGACCAGCCAGGTCAGCATCCAGCGGATGCTCTCACCGGTGGAATCACCGATCCGGATCAGCAACAGGACGCCACTGGCCGGGACGATCAACCACCAGATCATCAGCCGTACGGCGGCTGGGATCGTCCGGGTCATCCGCCCATGATGACGGATCGTGTCCGGTCAGTCGCTCTCGGCCGCCTCTTTCACGCCCTTGACCAGCATTTCCCACATGCCGCGGGAGTGGTCCGCCTCCTCCTGGCTGCCGTTGTTGTCCTGGCTCAGCGACAGGTGTGTGGTGGTCCCGCGACCGTCCAGCTCGTAGGTGAGCGTGTGGTAGTTCTCCGGCAGATCCTCCTGACCGCCCAGCGGGCTGTAGTGCGTCACCTTGAGCAGCCGGCCGGGGTCGATCTCGACGATTTCGCCTTTGTCCGTGTACTTCTTGCCCTCGTACTCGCCCTGCCAGGTGATCGGACTGCCCTGCTGCCAGTCGGTCCGGACGTCGGCCCCGAACATGAACTTCTTGATCTGGCCGGGGTCCGTCAGCACCTCCCAGACCTTGTCGGGCGACGCGTTGATGTCGGTCTCCGCGGTGGCCACGTAGTCGGCCATGATGTCCAACTCCCATCGTCTGTTCTTCTCCGACCGTACGGCCGGGCGCCGTCTGCGTCTTGTAGAAAGGCGTCACCCCGCAGCCGGATCGTGCAGGAAGTCAGCCGTACGAGCGATGTCCGCGGCCCGGTGCGGCTGGCTACGTTGCCTATCGGTTCCGCCGACGACAGGAGCAGCCGATGCCCAGGAAATCCCGGATCGCCGCCGTCATCGCCCTGCTGGGCGCCGCCCTGGTGGGGCTGCCCACCACGACCAGCGCGGCCCTGCCGCCGATCCCGGTGCAACTGCTCAGCCTGACCGACCTGCACGGCTATCTGTCCGAGACCGAGAAGCTGACCATCGCCGGCCCGTCCGGGACGCTGGCGGTCGGCGGCGCGGGGTATCTGAAGGCGCATCTCGACCGACTTCGGGCCGGGCAGCCGAACAGCTTCCTGATCGGGTCCGGCGACCAGTTCAGCGGCTGGCCGGACTACACCCAGGCGTTCGCGAACGAGCCGACCATCGAGGTGCTGAACGCGTTCGGGATGGACTTCGACGTGGCCGGCAACCACGAGTTCGATCGGGAGTTCCCGTTCCTGCGGCGGATGACGACCGCCTGCTACGGCAAGCCCGGCTTCGACAGTTGCTTCACGGACTCGACCGGACGTCCCTTCCACGGCACCGACTACGAGTACCACGCCGCGAACGTGGTGAACCCGCGGACGAAGCAGCCCGTCCTTCCGCCGTACTGGATCGCGCAGGCGGGGTCGGCCCGGATCGGCGTCATCGGGCTCGGCTTCCCGGGGACGCCGACCGAGACGCTGTCGATCGAGGGGTCGGGCTTCGAGTTCCAGGCCCTGGTGGACGCCGGGAACCGGGCGGCCGCGGAGCTCAAGGCCCAGGGCGTGAACGCGATCGTGGTCAGCATGCACGAGGGCGGCCAGCAGGGCGGGTTGTTCAACGACTGCAAGAACCCGACCGGCCCGATCTTCGACGCCGCCCGGGCGATGTCGCAGGACATCGACGTCATCCTCGGCGGCCACTGGCACACGGCGTTCAACTGCCTGATCCCCGACCCGGACGGCGTACCCCGGCCGGTGCTGGAGGCATCGAACCACGGCCGCCTGCTGGGCGAGGTCAAGCTCTCGCTCGACCCCGCGACCGGCGAGGTGATCCGGTCGGCCACCAGCGCGACCAACCACGCGGTCACCAAGGACATCGCCCCGGACCCGGGTGTCCAGAAGATCGTCAAGTACTGGATGGACAAGTGGACGGCTCGCCAGGCCCAGCCGCTTGCACGGCTCGACCGGGATCTCGACTTCTCCAAGACCGCTGAGAGCCGGGCCGGCAACCTCGTCACCGACCTGTACCTGAAGGAGGCGGCGAGCCACCGCACCGGCGACGCGGACTTCGCGCTGGTGCCGGCGGACATCGGGATCGATGTGATCGCCGCCGGGCTCGAAGCGGGTGAGGTTCTCTTCGGTGAGGCCTGGCCTGTTGCGGGGATCTCGCCGATCACCACGCTTTCTCTGAAGGGTTCGACCGTCGAGGCGATTCTCGAACAGCAGTGGATTCCGCCGGCCTATGGCTGCCGGCGGTTGTCCTCGCTCGCCGTCTCCGGCAACTTCCGCTACACCTACGATCTGGGCGCACCGGTCGGCAACCGGGTGGATCCGGCGAAGGTCTTCGTCAACGGCAGAGCCCTGGAGCTCGACAGGACTTACCGGGTCGCTACTACTGCGGTGATGCCGCTGCACGGTACGCAGTACGGGTATCCGGGCTTCGAGCAGTTCACGGATCTCGTCCGGGCGCCGCGGATGGGTCAGGAGGTCTTCCTCAACCACCTGCGGACGCATCCGTCGATCGAGGCTCCCGCTCTCGGCCGAGTGACCGCGATCCCCGGCACGCCGCCGCCTGTTGATGGGCCGTTCGGGCCGCTCAATCTCCTGCCACAGAAGGAGATGACGGCGACAGCCACGAGTCAGGGCAGCGCCGCCTATGGTCCGGCCGGTGCGCTCGACGGCAACTGCGCGACCATGTGGCACTCCAACTGGAGCCCGCACGCGCCGCTGCCGCAGTACATCACTCTGGATCTGAAGACGACCCGCGCGATCGAGGCTTTGGTCTACACGCCGCGCCAGGACGCCGCAGTACCGAATGGGCGGATCACGAAGTACGACGTCCAGGTGAGCACCGACGGCATCACCTTCCAGTCAGCGGCAACCGGCACCTGGGACGGCACAGTCGACGCCAAGATCGCCCGACTCCCAGCCGGTACTACGGCCCGCTACGTCCGGCTCATCGGCCTCGAAGGCGGCGCGAACTACGCCGCGGCGACGGAGGTCAATATAGCTCTAGCGCCGGGTTCCTGACGGTGCTGCGATAGCTGGTTGGGGACATGCCGAAGCGTTGGCCGAACTGCCGGCTGAAGTAGTGGGGTGACTCGAACCCGACCGCGCGCGCGATCTGCCCGACTGACATGTCGGTTGCCCCGAGCAACTCCGAGGCGCGCTGCAACCGTAGCCCGACGACGACGTTCATGATGGAGTCGCCCACCTGCTCCTTGAAGAGGTGGGCGAGCCTGGACACCGAGACCTGCGCCAGACCGGCCAGTGACGCCAGGGTGTGCGGCCGGGCCGGGTCCGAGGTGACTGCGTCCAGGACGAGTTGCACGCGGGCGTCAAGGTGCTGGGTGTCCCTGCGCAGACTGCTGACGGCGACCAGCAGCACCTCCTCGATGCCGTTCATCGTCAACTGCACCGCCATGCTCTGCTCCAGCAGGTGCAGCTCCGTGTCGCCGGTGGGCGACAACCCGGCGCGCTGCGCATCGCGGTGCAGGCGGGCGAACGCTGTGACCAGCCTGTCGGTCTCGGACGGCCTGGACAGATGCACGTAGGACAGCCCCGGCATCGCGTGCGGCAGCGACCACCAGGCATGCCACTCGCGCCGCGGCTGGAAGTGCGCCCACCAGGTCTCCCAGTACGTGCCGACGGTCCCGTAGTCGTGCTCGGTGCCGGGACTCACCAGGACAAGATCGCCGTGGCGCAGCGTCAGCTTGTCGCCACCAATCTGGAACTGGCCCGTGCCGCCGGCCGTGTAGAGCAGGTACCAGCTGCCCACGCCGTCCGGCCGAACGACCCGGTAGTCACCGCCACTGTGGAAGTGGCCGGTCACCAGCTTGCTCGGCGGCGGGATCTCGCTGTAGAGCTCGATCAGGACCTGAGTAGCAAGATCGTGCTCATAGTTAGCAGGCTCTGTCATGGTGCACCCTTCGCGCAGGTCCCTAGATTACCCACACAGCAGCAAGATCCTGCACCCCCAGCGAATCGAGGATCCCGTGGGTTCCAGCACCGTCGCCGAGCTCGAGTACGACGCCAGCGCCCTGGTTTTCGAACACGGGTGGCAGTCGTGGAGCCCGAGTGGCTGGTATCCCCTCACCACCCAGCCGCCTCGTCCGACCGCCCCCAACCACCGCGTGATGGCCTACCGCCCGGAGATCACGCGGCTCGCCTCCTCCGTCGGGAGCTCTCCCCGCTTCGAGGGCGAAGGTCTGCTCGCGATAGCCACTGGTGGCGAGGTCGTCGTGGTCGGCGCGAAGACTCCCGATGCCGTGCCGTCCATCCGGTGCGACGTGACAACCAACCGGTTGGTTGTTTCCGCCGACGGTGAGGTCGAGGTGACCAGGAGCTCCCCCGCCAATCCGAACCAGGCGCTGGCCGACTGGGCCGACGCCTTCGCGGCCCGCAGTACGGAGCAGAGCGCAGTACGGGTGTTCGGGCCGTCGTGGTGCAGTTGGTACGCGTACTGGGGCAAGGTGACCGAGCGGGACGTGATGGCGGAGGTCCGGCAGTTCGACCAGCACGACCTGAGCGTCGACCTGGTCCTGCTGGACGAGGGCTACCAAGCCGAGATCGGCGACTGGCTGACTCCGCGCGACGACTTCGGCTCGACGGTCCGACTGGCCGCCGACATCCGCTCGGGTGGCCGGCGAGCCGGGATCTGGGTGGCTCCGTTCCTGGTCGGCAGCAAGAGCGAGACGGCCCGGCTGCATCCGGAGTGGCTGGTCCCCGGCATCACCGCCGGCACCAACTGGGGCCAGGAGCAACTAGTACTCGACGTGACCCATCCGGGAGCGGCTCGGCATCTGCAGGACGTGTTCACCGAGCTGTGCCGGCAGGGCTACGACCACTTCAAGCTGGACTTCGTCTACGCGGGAGCGATCGAGGGCCGGCGGCACGAACCGATCGACGGCATCGCCGCCTACCGGCACGGGATGCGCCTGCTCCGCGAGGCGGTCGGGCCGAACCGGATCCTGCACGGCTGCGGCGCCCCGATCCTGCCGAGCCTCGGACTGGTCGACTGCATGCGGGTCTCCCCCGACACCGACCCGCTGGTCGATCCACCCTCGGGCGACATCAGCCAGCCGGGCCAGCGGGGCGCACGGTCCACCTCGGTGGCGCGGGAGTTCCTGCACGGCCGCTGGTGGGCGAACGACCCGGACTGCCTGATCGTGCAACCCGACGTCCAGGATCGCGAGCGGTGGGCCGAGCACGTCGAGAACGCGCCGGGCTTGCGGATGTCGAGCGATCCGATCGGCGCGCTGGACCAGTGGGGACTCGATCGGACCCGGCAACTGCTCACGCCCAGCTCGAACCGGCCGCATCCGCTGAAGGATCCCGATGCTTAGGGCAGCGCCTCGTCCAGCGCGCCGGACTCAAAGACGTCAGCAGACGTTGGCCGGCTACGCCCTGCTCGCTCCCAGCATGGTGGGCGTCCTGGGGTTCCTGCTGGCGCCCGTGCTGATCGTGATCGTGCTGAGCCTCTTCGACTGGAAACTGCTCGCGACGCCCGAGTTCATCGGCCTGGCGAACTACCGCGAACTGTTCGGCGACGCCGACGTCTGGCACTCCTTCCTCGTCACCGGGTACTACGTACTGATCTGCGTGCCCGGGACAACCATCCTGTCGTTGCTCCTGGCCCTGCTGGTGAACCGCAAGCTGCGCGGGATGAAGTACTTCCGGGCTCTGCTGGTGATCCCGTGGATGGCCACGCCGGTCGCCCTTGGACTCGTGTGGGCGTGGATCTTCGACCCCGGCCGCGGCGCGATCAACCAGTTCCTCGGGATCTTCGGCATCGACGGGCCGGCCTGGCTGTCCTCGTCGCTGCTGGCGATGCCGAGTGTCGCCGCTGTTCACATCTGGCAGTTCGCCGGCTACAACATGCTCTTCTTCCTCGCCGGGCTACAGAACATCCCGGCCTCCCTGCGGGAAGCGTCCTCGCTGGACGGCGCCTCACCGGTCGCGCACTTCTTCAGCATCACGTTCCCGCTGCTGCGGCCGACGTTGCTGTTCGTGCTGATCACCAACGTGATCGGCTCCTTCCAGGCCTTCGACACGATCTTCGTGATGACCGAGGGTGGCCCCGGCGACAGCACCGAGGTGGCCACCTACCTGATCTACGACGAGGCGTTCCGCAAGTTCGACTTCGGCTACGCCTCGACCATCTCGGTGCTCCTGTTCGTGGTGATCCTGATCGCCACGATCTCCCAGTTCGCCTACTTCGAACGTCGCACGACGTACGACTTCTCCTGAGCGGTGGTGACGATGACGAGATCCCGGCTGTTCGCGTACGGCGTACTGGTGATCGGCTGCGTGTTCGCGATCTTCCCGTACCTGCTGACCGTGCTGACCGCGTTCAAGGGCCCTGGGCAACTGTCCGGGACACTGCCGTGGGAGCCGGGCCTGCCGCCGAGTGGTGCCGCCTTCGACCGGCTGTTCGCGTCGGGCTTCGGTGGCTACCTGGCGAACACCGTGTTGGTCACCGTGGGGATCACGGCCGGCCAGTTGTTGTTCGCAGTACTGGCCGCCTATGCCTTCGCCCGGTTGTCCTTCCCGGGCCGGGACGCCTTGTTCTGGGTGTATTTGTCGACACTGATGGTGCCGCCGGTGGTCACCATGATCCCGCTGTACCTGATGATGCAGAAAGCCGGCCTGGTCGACACCTGGGCCGGGCTGATGCTGCCGACGATGCTCGGTACGCCGTACGCGATCTTCCTGCTGCGGCAGTTCTTCCGGACCATTCCGGCCGATCTCGAGGACGCCGCCCGGATCGACGGAGCCGGCCGGGTCCGGACCCTGCTGCTGATCGTGCTGCCGTTGTCGAAGCCGATCCTGGTCACCGTCACCACCCTTGCCGTGGTCGCCAACTGGAACAGCTTCCTGTGGCCGCTCATCATCACCAGCAGCGAGGACAAGCGGCTGCTGTCGGTCGGGATCGCCTTGTTCAAGGGCGAGATCGGCGTCGACTACAACGCCGTGATGGCCGGCAGCCTGATCGCGCTGGCGCCGCTGCTCGTGCTGTTCATCTTCTTCCAGCGCTTCATCGTCCGCTCGGTCGCCGTCACCGGGCTCAAGTAGGAGGTTCTCATGTCCACTCCCCTGTCCCGGCGGACTTTGTTGCTGGGTACCGCAGGGCTGCTCGGCGGCCTGACCGCCTGCGGCTCCTCCACCGACACTCCCAGCAGCAACGGCGGAAAGGTGGAACTCGTCTACCGGCTCTGGGACGAGCAGCAGGAGGTCGGCTACAAGGCGGTCTTCGCCGCTTTCACAGCCGAGAACCCCGACATCACCGTCCGGATGGAGGTGCTGCCGTGGGACCAGTACTGGACCAAGCTGACCACCGAACTGGCCGGCGGCAAGGCGCCGGACGTCTTCTGGCTGACCGTCGAGAACTTCCCGGACCTGGCCGACAAGGGTGTACTCGCGCCGCTCGACGACCTGATCGCCAAGGCCGGGCTCAAGCTCGACTCCTACCACCCGAACGTCGTCCAGTCGTACAAGTTCGAGGACAAGCAACTCGGCATGCCGAAGGACCTGGGCGTCGTCGGGCTGCTCTACAACAAGGCTCTGGTTGCCAAGGCCGGGATCACGATGCCGGAGAAGCTGACCTGGGCGCCGGACGGCTCGGGGTCCTTCCTGGAGGTCGCCCGCAAGCTGACCGTCGGCACCAAGCAGTGGGGGTTCTGCTCCTGGAACCACAGCCAGACCCAGTGGCTGAACTGGATCGCCTCGAACGGCGGCCAGGCGATGGACAAGCCGTACGGCACCTTCGACTTCGCCGGGCAGAAGTCGGTCGAGGCGCTGCAGTTCGCCCACGACCTGGTCTTCAAGTGGCGGGTCTCTCCCGACGGCACCCGGACCAACCCGCCGACCGGGCAGGCGACGGAGATGTTCTACCGCGGCGAGGTGGCGATGTTCCCGGCCAACAACGCGTTGCTGCCGTTCGCGCTGCCGGAGGTGAAGTTCCCGATCGGGGTGACCGCGATGCCCGCCGGTCCGGTCGATCGCACCGTGGTGATCAACGGCCTGGCCGAGGTGATGTTCGCCAAGACCAAGCACCCCGACGAGGCCGGGAAGCTGATCGCGTTCCTGGGCTCGGAGAAGGCGCAGAAGCTGATGGGCGACGCGGGCTACATCATTCCCGCGCTGAACGACGCCGGCGCGGGCTACGCGGCGTACTGGAAGAAGAAGGGCATCGACGTCCAGCCGTTCCTCGACTCGGCCGCCGGCAGCACGGTGAACATGCCGATCGCGACCGGCTGGACCGCGAAGGTGGCCGAGATCAACAAGGCCGTGAACGCGCTGTACCTGGACAAGGCGGACGTCGCCGGCATCGCCGCGACGATGGACAAGATCGGAAACGACAAATGAAGGAACTGACCCCGTCGTCCGTGCTCGACGACATCGGGGTACTGCGAACCCGGCTCGCCGAGGACGGCTATCTCTTCTTCCGCGGCCTGCTGCCGTCCGAGGTGGTCGACGACGTGCGCTCGCAGATCGCGCAGATCCTCTACGACAGCAACTGGCTCGCTCCTGGCTCCAGCGCCGACGAACTGATCGCCTCCGAGCGGGCGGTCGAGGAGGGATCACCGGGCTTCTTCGGTGCCTACACAGCGATCCAGAGCACCGAGGCGTTCCACCAGTTGGCCGTGCGGCCGGAGTTGCTGGACCTGACCTCGCGACTGCTCGGGGAGGATGCGTTCGCGCACCCGGCCCACATCTGCCGGATCGCGCCGCCCTCGCCCGGCGCCAACCCGACGCCGATCCACCAGGATTACCGGTTCATCCAGGGCTGCATCGACACGCTGACCACCTGGCTCCCGTTGAGCGAGGCGCCGCCTCAGATCGGGGGACTCCGGGTGTTCTCGGGATCGCCTCGGCTCGGAGTACTGCCGGTGAAGGCGTCGGACGGGCCGGGGATGTCCCGAGCCGAGGCAGATGAGAACGACCCGGAATGGCGGACGACGTCGTACCAGCCTGGCGACGTGCTGCTGTTCGGCAGCCTGACGGTGCATGGAGCGATGCCGAACCGGACCCGGCAATTGCGAGTGTCGGCGGACTTCCGGTATCAGGCGGTGAGTGCGCCGATGGCGCGGGACGCGCTGGGGACGGGCAAACCGCACTACCACCCGGAGGTGCCGGACTTCCCGACCCTCACTCGCGGCTGGACCTCGACGGCCAGTGTCGAGATCCCGGCCGGAGTGGAGTTCGTCGACCGCTTCGATCCGCGGCTGGACGAGGTGCCCACGCCCAACTCGCGCTTCTTCTGACGCTGTGCTGTCTACGCAAGCAGCACGAATTCGCCGCGGGGTGGACACACACCCCAGGAGCTCGTCAGATGCGTGAGCTTGGTAAGCCTCGGACGCTGCTGCAGTTGATTCGCATCCGCGAGCCCAGCTACGAGGGGTGTCGTCCGTGAGCTGGAGAAGTTCGTCCGCCAGCACTGCATCGACGCCACAGTCGGTGCTCGCCATCTCCAGCGTCTCGCCCGACGTGAGCGGACCACCGCGTCAGGAGGCTTTCCGCGCTAGCTGGTAGGCGACGTCTGCTTGCGGAGTTCTTTCGCCGGCCGTTCGCGGACTGGTATTCCAGGCGGATTCGTTCTCCGTAGCCGAGGTACGGTGGTGCCCCCTCAGGCCCAGCCCTCCTGGGCCAGCCGGATGCCGAGCTGTAGCCGGTTGTGGACCCCATAGATCTGCATGATGCCCCGGACCCGTCGCTGCACCGTCCGCTCGGCGAGGTCGAGCTGGCGACCGATCGCCTTGTCGGTCAGCCCCGTGACCAGAAGTCTCACCACGTCCTGATCCAGCGGGTCCAGGCGATGCGGGGTCTGGAGCGTGCCCGGACTCAGACCCGGGGTGAGCGGGGTGGCTTGACGCCACAGCGCCTCGAACAGCATGTGCAATGAGTCCAGCAGCGACGAGGGGTGGATGACGGCGGCCGCGGAGATGGCCTCAGGGGCGGTCTCCAACGGGACCATCGCGATCCGGCGGTCGCCCATCACCATCTTCAGCGGCAGTCCGGGGATCACCCGCGCGACCTCCCCGTCGGCGACCAGCGCACGGATCGCCTCGTACTTGCCCGCGATCTCCAGCGCCGAGCGGTCGTAGAGGCAGCGATAGCTGGTCACTGCGTCGGTCAGCAGTTGGCTCTCCAGCGGGTTTCCCAACTGCTCGGTCGCGTAGGGCGGGGTGTCGATGATCAGAACCTCCTCGGTGGAGGTGCGCTGGATCTGTTCGGAGCGTTGCAGCGTCGCGCTCCGGCCCACCACGATCTCGATGAGCTCCGCGGGCACAGTGGCGCGCCCTGCCCGCCTCCACCGCTCGGTCAGCTCACCGGCGAAGGCACGGGCCTTCGCGATCTCCTGTTCGCGAACCCGGGCCAGGTTGTCCAGCGCCACGTCGGGGGCGATGGCCGCGTGCCGAGTCGGGCACCCGGTCAGGGTTGTGACAAGCCCTTTGGCCTCCAGCGAGGCGAGGACGGTGGTGGCGGAGACGCTGGAGCCAGGGCGCCAATCCTCACTCATCTCACCGGCGGTGGCGGCGGTCCGGTCGACCAGCAGCAGGTACAAGGAGCATTCGTCCGGTGTCAGGCCCAGCGATGCGAGATTCACTTGCTCCAACCCTCCTTTGACGTGTTCCTGCCAGTGGCGTGAATACGACCATGCGGATGCTAGCGAACGGTCTTCCGGCACTGCGATCCTCCAAGTCACCATGGCCGCCGCCTGCCACAAGGGAGATGTGAATGCGCCGATCGGCGAAAGCACTCGCTGTCACTGCTGCCGCTTGCGCGGGGATGGTGCTGATCACGCCGCCGCCGGCACTCGCGCAGGATCCGGTGACACCAGCCACGTCCACCACCCTGCCGGGCACGGTCACCCTGGGCACCGTCACCCTGGTGACCGGCGACCGGGTGGAGGTCGCCCGGGCGCAGGACGGTGCGTACCTCGCGACGTTGCTTCCCGGCGAGGACGGGACCCGGAGCAACGTCAAGGTGGTGGAGCGCGACGACGACGTGTACGTCATCCCACTGGAGGCCCAGCCGTACATCGCGGCAGGCTCTTTGGATCAAGAACTTTTCAACGTGATCAGCCTGCTCGACAGCGGGTCGAAGGACCGGGCGATACCGCTGATAGTGGAGTACGCGGATGATCCCACGGCCCGCGGCCTGGCGACCCGTCCGGCCCCGGCGCACAGCACCCGGACGGCAGCCCTGGAGAGCATCGACGCACTGGCGGTCGAGGTGGCCCCTGCGGCCGCGGAGAAGTTCTGGACCGGCCTGAACACCACGCTGCACGACGCTCTGGTCGCGCGCGGTCCGGCCAGGGGCATCAAGACGGTCTGGCTCGACCCGGTCCTCGAAGCCGACCTCGACGAGAGCGTCTCGCAGATCGGGGCGCCGACCGCCTGGCGCGCAGGCTTCGACGGCACCGGCACGACCGTGGCTGTACTCGACACGGGCTACGACCCGACGCATCCCGACCTGGCCGGCCAGGTCGCTGTGTCGGCCGACTTCACCGGCACAAACGTCATCGACGGCCATGGACACGGCACCCACGTGGCCACCACGGTGGCCGGGACCGGTGCCGCTTCGGCTGCCAAGTACGTCGGGGCGGCGCCCGGCGTCGACCTGCTGGTCGGCAAGGTGATGACCGATCAGGGCTCGGGCATGGGCTCGTGGCTGATCGAGGGGATGGAATGGGCAGTGGCCCAGGGCGCCGACGTCGTGAACATGAGCCTGTCCACCGAGGTCTCCGACGGCACCGACCCCTTGAGCCAGGCCGTCAACGAGTTGAGCGCCTCCTCTGACACTCTGTTCGTGGCAACCGCAGGCAACACCGGCCCCGACCAGTTGACTGCGCGCGCCCCGGGCAACGCCGACGCTGCATTGTCGGTGGCGGCCGTGAACAAGTCAGACGCTCTGGCGGCGTTCTCCAGCCGCGGTCCCCGGTACGGCGACTACGCGATCAAGCCGGACCTCGCCGGACCCGGTGTCGACATCGTCGCAGGCCGCGCCAAGGGCACCACGCTGGGCACTCCGGTCGGGGATCGGTACGTCGCCGTGTCCGGTACGTCGATGGCCGCCCCGCACGTCGCCGGCGCCGCCGCGATCCTCAAGCAGCGCCATCCCGACTGGCCGAACGAGCAACTCAAGGCCGCGTTGATGGGCTCGTCCACGGACATCGCCGACACGAGCGTGTACGACGTGGGCGCCGGCCGCGTGGACGTCGCCAGGGCCGTCGCCCAGCCGGTGACGGCAAACCCGGGCTCGGTCAGCTTCGGCAAGTACTCGTGGTCCGCGGAGACCCGAGCCACCGCCACCAAGACGATCACCTACCGCAACTCCAGCACTCAGGCTCGGAGCCTGAGGCTGGCCGTCGAAGCCGCCACCACTACCGGGAAGGCAGCCCCGGAGGGGATGTTCACCCTCGACACCACCGCGGTGACCGTGCCAGCCGGCGGAAGCACCGAGGTGCGGCTCACTCTCGACCCCAACCTGGGCGACACCGCGCTGTACGACGGTCGGGTCCTGGCCGCTGCCGCGGACGGCAGCCTGGTGCACACGAGCATCGGCGTCTTCAAGGAACCGAAGATGGTCGAGGTGGTTGTCGAGGGCATCACCCAGGACGGTTCGGCTGTAGGCGGTGGCAGCTCGGTCGACCTGTGGAACCTGGACACTGACCTGTGGGTGTCCGGGATCTTCGGCCGTAAGGGCGGTCCGGGTCCGGCGGTCCTCTCCGTCCCGGTCGGGACTTACAGCCTGACGAGCTTCCTCTGGACGCTGGACGACGCCGGCGTGTTCGGCCGGGAGGTCGCGATGGTCAGCAAGCCGGAGATCGAGCTGACCGAGGACACCCGCATCCTGCTCGACGCACGCACGGGACAACTGCTCAACCCGATCACCCCGCATCCCACGGAGGCACGGCAGATCACCCTCGGCTACCACCGCACGTCCGAGGATCACAGCTTCGACATGCACTACCTGCTCGACAGGTACGTGGACGCGGCGTACGCCACGGAGACGAAGCCGGTCACTCGTGGGGAGTTCGAGCTCTCCACGCACTGGGAGCTCTACGCGCCCGAGTTCACCCTGCAGCTGGATGGTTCGCGGACCACCCTGGCCGCGGAGTACAGCATCGGCTCACCGCGGATCGACGGGCGGAGGTCTTATCCGCTGGCCGACGCGGGGCGAGGGACACCCGAGGAGGTCGCAGGCCGTGACCTGACCGGCCGGCTGGCGCTCATCGAGCACTCCGACGACCTCGCCGTCGGCGACCAGATCCGAACCGTCAGCAACGCCGGCGCGGTGGCGGCAATCGTCTACTACGATCGGCCCGGCTTCCTGCTGAGCCGTGTCCCGGCCGACTCACCCATCCCGTCCTTCACCGTCGAGCAGTCAGTCGGCCAGGAACTGTTGGCCACGGCTCGAACGGCTAGCAACAGACTCCAGGTCGCCGGAATCCCTGACAGCCCGTACGTCTACGACCTGTTCCCGTACCTGACCGGGCATGTGCCGGCGACGATCGATCGGACGGTTGAGCACCAAGAACTGGCTCGGACAAAGGCGAGCTATTACGGCTCAGGGTCGAAGCAGCGAGGCGGGGAGATCCTCTTTCCGCGTCGTCCCTACGACAGCTTCGTACTCCGCCAGGCACAGGAGCTCGCGGTGCCGTCCGCGCGCACCGAGTGGGTCACGCCGGGCGAGGTCGTGTGGCAACCACTGACCTGGCCCACGACCGCCCAAGTCGGAGGACTTGTCGGGTCGCCGCGTTCCTACGCCCCCGGAGACAAGCGCAGCGAAGACTGGTTCCGTCCGGTCGTCAGGCCGGGAGTCCCAGCAGTCGGAGACGCGGATGACGCGCGATGGGGTATCCCCGGTTTCCGTAAGGACGACCAGTTCACCGTTCAGGTCCGCAACCTCCTGGACAGCGCCGAGCACTTCTCGGAGCGGAGCGGCAGCAGTGAAGCCAGGCTCTACCGGAACGGCGAGTTCGTGGCCAAGCGAGGCAGCCTGGAGGGTACCTGGCCTGCGTCGGCGGAGTCGGCCGCATACAGACTCGAGCTCGACGTGCGGCAGTCCGAGCCGTGGTGGCAGCACTCCACCAGAAGTCACACGGTGTGGGGCTTTACCTCCAGCCGACCCGCAGCGGGCCAGCAGGAGTTCCTGGACCTGCTGCAGATCGACTATGACGTGAAGACAGACCTGAACGGATACGCCGCAGCAGGCAGGCCTACCGAGGTCGGACTGCGGATCTACCAGCAGACCCACCCCGACGAACTCATTGGAGTGAGCCCGCAGTTGTGGGCCTCCTACGACGAGGGCGAGACCTGGCGGCAGGTCACTGAACCGCGGCGGTCCGGTGACGGGTCGTTCATCGCGACCGTCGCACACCCTCGAGGTGCCGAGACCGTAAGTCTGCGGGTGAAGGCCGCCGGCCCCGATGGTGCCTCCATCGACCAGACCGTGGTCCGGGCGTTCGGAATCCAGGGTGGGTGAACACTCCCGGTTGTGACCGACGACCTAAGACCTACACCTCGGCCCTCCACCCCTCAGGTAGGAATGCAAGCTTTCTTCTGCCAGGACCCAGCCCTCGGGCTCGGTCCTGGCAGAAGAACCTAGCCCTCGGGGTCGGTGAGGCGGGGGAAGAGGGAGTCGCCCTTGACCAGGACTGAGCCGGGTGGGAGCTGGGCCCAGGTGCCGGCGTCCTGGATGCGCTGGTCCGCGAGGTGGCCGAGCTTGGCCTCGGCGCCGAGCAGGGTCCACAGCTTGGCGGCGGTCTTCGGCATGGTCGGGTTGTGCAGGACCGCGACCGCTCGCAGTACCTCGGCCGAGGTGTAGAGGATGGTCGCCAGGCGGGCCTTCTGGGACTCGTCCTTGGCCACCTTCCACGGCTCCTGCTCGGAGACGTAGCCGTTGACGGCGCCGACCAGGTCATTGATCGCGGCCAGCGCGTCGTGGAACGCGAGGGTGTCGATCGCCTTGTCGGCCGTGCCGACGGTCTCGGCCAGCTTGTCGGCCAGCACCTGCTCGGCCGGGCCGTGGTCGGTCGGCTCCGGCAACTCGCCGTCGAAGTACTTGTTGACCATCGCGGCGATCCGGCTGGCCAGGTTGCCCAGGCCGTTCGCGAGCTCGGAGTTGTAGACCGCGCTCAGGTGCTCCCAGGAGAACGAGCCGTCCGAGCCGAACTGGATCGTGCGGAGGAAGTAGTACCGGAAGGCGTCGGAGCCGAAGTGGTCGGTGATCTCGTTCGGCGCGATCGCGGTCAGCTTCGACTTGCTCATCTTCTCGCCGCCGACCAGCAGCCAGCCGTGCGCGAAGACCTGCTTCGGTACCGCGACCTCGGCCGCCATCAGCATGGCCGGCCAGATCACCGCGTGGAAGCGGAGGATGTCCTTGCCGACCAGGTGCACGTCGACCGGCCAGAGCTGCTCGAACCGCTCCGGGTCGGTGCCGTAGCCCGCGGCGGTCACGTAGTTCAGCAGCGCGTCGATCCACACGTACAGGACGTGGTCCTCGTCCCACGGGACGCCGATGCCCCAGTCGAAGGTGGACCGGGTGATCGAGAGGTCCTGCAGGCCCTGCTTGACGAAGGAGATCACCTCGTTGCGCGCGCTCGACGGCGCGACGAAGTCCGGCTGCGACTCGTACAGCTCGATCAGCTTGTCGGCGTACGCGGAGAGCCGGAAGAAGTAGTTCGTCTCCGAGACCGTCTCCAGCTCGGTGCCGTGGATCATGCACCGCTGGGTGCCGTCCTCGTCGGTCCGGATGTCCGCCGGGAGCTTGAACTCCTCGCAGCCGACGCAGTACAGGCCCTCGTACTCGCCCTTGTAGACGTCGCCCTTGTCGTAGAGCTTCTGCCAGAAGTCCCGGACCCGCTCGGTGTGCCGCTTCTCGGTGGTCCGGATGAAGTCGTCGTAGTCGATGTCGACGTCGACCCAGGCCGGCTTCCAGGACTCCTCGACCAGCTTGTCGGTCCACTCCTGCGGGGACATGCCCTGCGCCTGAGCGCTGCGCATCACCTTCTCGCCGTGCTCGTCGGTACCCGTCAGGTACCACTTGCGCTCGCCGCGCTGGGCGTGCCAACGGGTCAGGACGTCCCCGGCCACCGTCGTGTAGGCGCTGCCGATGTGCGGCGGAGCCGTGACGTAGTAGATCGGGGTGGTGACGTAAAAGGCCTTCTCGGACATAGGAAAAGGGTAGTGCTCCGGGCCAGCCGTCTTGACCAGGGTCTCAGGCTGCTACTTCGCGGCCCCTCGGGCGGCCAGGACGGCGTCGTACACGGTGCGTTTGGGGACGCCGAAACGCTTGGCGACGTCGGAGATGGCCTGCTTGCGGGGCGTGCCCGCTTCTTCGTCGGCTGCCACCTCCGCGGCGAGCTCCTCCGGGCCGAGCTCGCGGGCGGACGGGTCGGCGCCGCTGACGACGACCGTGATCTCGCCGCGGACCCCCTCGGCGGCCCACTCGGCCAGCTCGGCGGCGCCACCTCGCTTGACCTCTTCATAGGTCTTGGTCAGCTCGCGGCACACCGCAGTACGGCGGTCCGGGCCGAAGGCGTCGGCCATGTCCTTCAGCGACGCGGCCAGCCGGTGCGGCGCCTCGAAGAAGATCATCGTCCGCTGCTCCTTGGCGAGCTCGGCGAACCGCTTGGACCGCTCCCCCGACTTCCGTGGCAGGAACCCCTCGAACGTGAACCGATCCACCGGCAGCCCGCTCAACGCCAGCGCAGTCAGTACTGCGGACGGCCCCGGCACCGCGGTGACGTCCACCCCCGCCTCGATCGCCGCGGCCACCAGCCGGTACCCCGGGTCGGACACGCTCGGCATCCCCGCGTCCGTCACCACCACCACGGTCTGCCCCTCGACCAGCGCCGCCACCAACTCGTCCGTCCGCTGCCGCTCGTTCCCCTCGAAGAAGCTGGTCACCCGCCCTTTCACGGTGATCCCCAGCTCCGAAGTCAGCCTCCGCAACCGCCGCGTATCCTCCGCGGCCACCACATCAGCCTCCCCCAACACCCGCCCCAACCGCGGCGACGCATCCATGAAGTCCCCAATAGGAGTCCCCGCCAACACCAATCGCCCGGTCACGGCAGCAGCACGAAGGCGGACGTGTGCCGGGGACGAACAACACTGAAATCGCGCCGGTCCAGCGTGGCGATCTCCCGCGCCCCCAGCTCCTCCGCGACCGCCACCACAGAAGCGTCAACCAGTCCGAGTGGCAGGTCCGCGTACTTCTCCATCAGCTCGCCGATCCGCTCCAGCGCGAGATCACACTCAACGACCGTGAAGTCTCCGGCCGCAAGCGACCGGACGAAGTCGACCTCGACCTTCGGCCCTGCCTCACGCTGGATCAGGTAGCACGCCTCCGGAATGACAAAGCTGGGGACGACCAGCCGCTCACCGCTGAGATGTGCGGAGGTGAACAGGTCGACGCAGGCTCGATGATCTTCATCCGCGTAGAGGACAGCCGCGACCAAAGGTCCGGTATCGACAACGATCACGGACGCCGGCCGAGCTCGTCACGCAAAATCTCTTCGCTCCGCCTCGCGAGGTCGGGGCTGCTCCCGGCTACGGCGCCGAACCATGACGGTGGCCATGGACGGTGCTCGGCCGCACTACGCCGGCGCACCTCCAGGCGGTGCCGCAAGATCGCGCGCATGTCCGTCACCAGCTCCGCGGCAGCATCATCCGGGAGCTGATCGATCATCGCGTGCAGCTCTTCTCGTGGCGTACTCATGACACAGAGTCTAGAAGGTCTGACCGACCTTTTCCGGTTATCCACAATCCAGGCCGATCGACGCGCGGAGTGGAGCCGGAGAGCGGTGGTACCGGGGGCTCCGTACGATGGCCAGCGTGACTGCCGTGATCGAGGACGACACCGCGAAGCCGGGTGAGGCTGTTGACGGGGGTGCCGTAGAGCGCGAGACGCTCGGGCGGGACGTCTTGGGAAGGCGGTTGCCGCCGCTGAAGGAGCGGCTGTATCCGCCGATGCCGCGGGACTTCGAGGGCGGCTGGATCGCCACCCTGACGATCACCGCGCTGGCCGCGATCCTGCGGTTCTGGAACCTCGGCAACCCGGTGAAGTTCGTCTTCGACGAGACGTACTACGCCAAGGACGCGTTCTCGCTGCTGAAGTTCGGCTACGCCCGGCAGTTCATCGACAAGCCCGAGGGGATCGCGGACAAGCAGATCCTGCAGGGCAACCTGGACGTCTTCAAGGACACCCCGAGCCTGACCGTGCACCCCGAGGTCGGCAAGTGGATGATCGCCGCCGGTGAGCAGCTGTTCGGGATGAACTCCTTCGGCTGGCGGTTCATGCCGGCCCTGTTCGGCACCCTGACCGTGCTGCTGGTCATCCGCACGGTCCGCCGGATGACCCGCTCCACGCTGATCGGCTGCGTCGCCGGCCTGCTGCTCGCCGTCGACGGCCTGCACTTCGTGATGTCCCGGGTCGCCCTGCTCGACATCTTCCTCGCGTTCTGGATCGTCGCCGCCGTCTCCTGCCTGGTCGCCGACCGCGACTGGACCCGCCGCCGGCACGCCGACTCCCTCGCGGGCCGCGACGACCGCGGCAAGATCGGCCGCTGGCTGCTGATCCGCCCCTGGCGCATCCTGGCCGGCATCTGCTTCGGCCTCGCCCTGGGCACCAAGTGGTCCGCGGTCTGGGTGATCGCCGGCTTCGGCATCCTCGTCTTCGCCTGGGACTTCGGCGCCCGCCGCGCCCTCGGCGCCAAGCACGCCTTCGTCAAGTCCGCCTTCGTCGACGGCCTGCCGGCGTTCATCAGCATCGTGCTCGTCGCGATCGTCACCTACACCGCGACCTGGACCGGCTGGCTGCTGCACGACAACGCCTACGCCCACGACTACGCCTCGAAGAACCCGGCGCACGGCGTGATGAAGGTGGTCCCCGACGACTTCCGCTCGCTGATCCACTACCACCAGGAAGTCCTCTCGTTCCACACCGGCGACTACATCAAGAACGCCACCCACCCGTACTCGTCACATCCCGCCGGCTGGCCGATCATCGCCCGCCCGATCGGCTTCGACGCGGTCAACGACATCAAGCCCGGTACGTCGAACTGCACCGCTCCCACAGGCACGAACTGCCTCTCGGTGATCTCGGCCCTCGGTACTCCGCTGCTGTGGTGGGCCGGCGCGCTCGCCCTGATCGCCGCGCTGGTGTTCTGGGTAGGCCAGCGGGACTGGCGCTTCGGCGTACCGATCGTGGGTTACCTGACCTGCTGGTTGCCGTGGTTCGCGTTCGACGACAGACCGATCTTCTTCTTCTACGCCGTCACGATGGTCCCGTTCACGGTGATCGCGCTGGCACTGGTCCTCGGCAAGGTCCTCGGCCCGGCCCGGGTCGCCCTCCAGGCCGCCACGCCCCGGCGGCTGGTCGGCAGTGCCGTCGTCGGTGCGTTCGTCGTCCTGGTGGTGCTGAACTTCGCCTACATCTGGCCGATCCTCACCGACAGAGTTCTGCCCCACCCGGACTGGCTGAGCCGAATGTGGTTCAAGTCCTGGATCTGACCTCAGACCCCGCGAGCCGGGTGGGTTCGTTCGCCGTGGCGGTCCCTCAGTGGCCGAGGCTCCCGTGGCCCTTGTGCTTCCTGCGCCCGTGGCGCTTCGAACTGGTCTGGCCACCGACACCGCCGAAGAGGGCGAGGCCCTTGACGACGACGGTCGGGGCGTTCGGGTCGGGGTCCGAGCCGCCGCGGGCGCCGAAGCCACCGAAGATGCCGACGCCTTCGCTGCGGACGTTGACCGAGTCCGGCACGGTGAGGTCGATCCCGCCGAAGATCGCGAAGGCCCAGATCGTCACCTCGCGCCCTTCGAAGACCGCGTCCGTCATGTCCAGGTCGTAGCCACCGAACACACAGATGGCGTTCGTCCGCCGCTTCACCTGCCACCGGCCGGTACGCTCGCCACCACCGAAGATGCCAACCACCGTGTCAAAACTGTCCGCTGGGTTGGCCGGCTCCTCGATCGGCACCGGGCTCTTCGACGGCGCCGCCGCAGCAGCAGCCGGCTGGAACGGCCGACCCGGCACGGCCAGATCCTGAGTGATCGGCTCGAGCTCCCCGAGCGTCCGCGCCTGCAGCGTCTGCTCCAACCGCTCCGCATGCTCATCCTGCGTCAGCCGCCCCGCCATCAACGCATCCCGCAGCACCTCGACGACCTGATCCCGATCAGTGTCGGAGGCGCGCAGATGCGCATGCGGATTCGAGCGGTCCGGCAGGTTGTCCATAACCGGCAACTCTAGCCCTCCAAAGTGCCGTGGATCCCCAGGGTTTCTCCCCGCTTTCCCCTGGGGATCTACCGGCTCAGCGCGAGGGGCGGAGCAGTTGGGTTGGGCGGAAGGTGGTGAACGCGGGTGGGCGGGTGGCGTCGCCGCCGGCGGTGAAGTCGAAGACCTTGTGCCAGGTTTCGTCGAAGGCCTCCGCGGTTGTGTTCAGGCGGCGCGGGTCGGTTGACGGCCAGCGGCCGGTGTCGATCCGGGTGAGCAGGGTCTGCAGTGCGACGAGTTCTTCCGCGACGCTGAAGGCGCAGTGTGTTGCTCGGCCGACGAAGAGTTGGCGCAGGCGGTCGGAGTCGCCGTGTTGCCGGACCTGGCCGGCGTACCAGCGTTCGTGGTCCGCGACGGCGAGGTCAACGGTGTTGTGCAGGGTCACCACCGGCGAAGGCGTAGTACCGCGCGGGACCGCGTGGCGCTGCATCCACCGCTTGGCCGAAGGATCAGGGCTGATCCGGGGAGCCGCCGCGAGCTGGGCCAGGTCGTGGTCGAGGTCAAGACCCGCCTCCCGGTACGCCGTACGCACGAAGTCCTCCTGGTCCGACTTGGCCAACTGGCGGCGGTAGTCCACGCCGACGTTGTACGACGGGTTGCCACCCGCGTGCTCGGCGACATCCGCCTGGCCGACGGCGCCGAACACCGCCAAGGTGCCGAACTGGTGGATCTGGGTGAGGGCGCGGATCTGGTCCTCGACCGAGACCGGCTTCGGGTCGTGGGCCGAGTTCCAGCCGGTCACGTTGCCGAACGCGCTGGCCAGGGCGATCCGGGCTCGCCCGAGCGGTGATTCCACGGCTTCGGCGAGCACGGCCTGGAGTTGCTCGACGCTCTTCGCCGGGTCCTCCGCGTTGACCAGGTCGATGTCCTGCCCGGGCGCGAGCAGGGTCTTCAGGGCGAAGTTGATGTCCAGCGACATGTTCAGCTGGCCGTACAGGTCGATCGGCGTGCACATCGCGAGGACGCCGTCGATCCGCCGCGGGTACTTCTCGGCCAGCAGCAGCGAGATCGAACCACCACCCGACGAGCCCGTCGCGATCGTCCGGCGCGGCTTCCCGACGTGGTCCTCGAACCAGTCCAGTACGCCGAGCTGATCCTCGACCGCCTCCTTCACCACGAAGCCGGTGCGGCCCTTGAAGTCGGAAGCGGCCAGCGCGTACCCCTGCTCGAGCAGCCAGTCCTGGGTGTCGTCGCGATTGCCGTGGCCGGGCGGGAAGTCCGGCATGCCCTCCGGGTAGTACGGATGGCTGAAGATCAGCAACGTGCCGTTCCAGCGTTCGGGCGTCTCGACCTTGAACTCGGCGCCGTCGATCACGCCGGTGTAGGTCTGGCGGCCGGGCTGCGGCCGGGTCGCGCTGCTCGGCCCGGCGGTAGCCGCCAGGGCCGTCGTCGTCAGCGCTGCGGCGAGGAGGGCCGCGAGTACTCGTCTCATCATCGTCTCCTTGGGTCCGATGGGGTTCCAGTGGGGTCCTTCACCCACTGGTCGGAGCGCGAGACACCGCCGGGACACCTTTTCGCGAGAAGATTCAGCCGGGGCTGTCCCCGCCGTGGACGCGGCTCCGACTACTGGATGAACGGCGCCCGGACGGAGCGCCTGAACCGGAGGAGCGCGAGATGAGATTCATCATGCTGGCCTACACGAACGCCCAGACCTGGGTCGAGGGCACCTGGGACCCCGAGGAGTTCCAGAAGGCCTGTGACTTCTACGAGCAGCTCGGCAAGGAGCTCACCGAGAGCGGAGAGTTCGTCGCCACAGCTGGTCTCGGCGACCCGTCGCTGACCCGGACGATCCGCCGTACCGCCGCCGGCACGGTCGCCGCGGACGGCCCGTACGCCGAGGTGAAGGAGGTGCTGGCCAGCTACGGCATCGTCGACGTGGTCAGCGCCGACCGGGCGTACGAGATCGCCCAGCAGATCGTCGACGCGGTCGGTGACATCGTCGAGGTGCGTCCGTTGATGGACGGTTCGGCGGAGTCCTGACCGTGAGTGGCGGCTTCGAGCACCTGCTGCGGGAACTCACGCCGCAGGTGCTCGGCGCCCTCGTCCGCCGGTACGGCCACTTCGACGCGTGCGAGGACGCAGTCCAGGAGGCGCTGCTCGCCGCGTCTCAGCAGTGGCCGCGCGACGGGATGCCGGATCAGCCGCGGGCCTGGCTGATCACCGTCGCCTCCCGTCGGCTCACCGACGAGTTGCGCAGCGAGGAAGCCCGGCGGCGGCGCGAGAACAACCAGGCTCTCGAGATCCCGTTGGTTGCCCCGGGCGCCGATTCCACCGGGCCACGGGACGCCGACGACACGCTTCTGCTCTTGTTCTTGTGCTGCCACCCGTCGCTCACCCCGGCCGCGCAGATCGCCCTCACCTTGCGGGCCGTCGGAGGTCTCACGACGGACGAGATCGCCCGGGCCTTGCTGGTGCCCGAGGAGACGATGAAGAAGCGGATCACCCGCGCCAAGCAGGGCATTCGCAGTTCGGGGATCCCGTTCCGCCCGCCGCCGCCCGCGGAACTCCCCGCGCGGCTGGCCGCAGTACTGCAGGTGCTGTATCTGATCTTCAACGAGGGCTACACGAGCACGGACCGGGTGGATCTGGCCGAGGAGGCGATCCGGCTGGCCCGGCTCACCTACCGCCTGCTGCCCGCGAACGGCGAGGTCGCCGGCCTCCTCGCCCTGATGCTCCTCACCCACGCCCGCAGAGCAGCCCGTACTACGCCCGCCGGCGACCTCATCCGCCTGGACGAACAGGACCGTGCCCTGTGGGACGCGAACGCGATCGCCGAAGGAACAGCCCTGGTGACCGACGCAATGACCCGTACTGCGCTGGGCCCGTACCAACTGCAGGCCGCAATCGCCGCTCTCCACGACGAGGCGGCACAAGCCGAAGACACGGACTGGACCCAGATCCTCGCCCTCTACGACCTGCTGATCCGCTTCGACGACAGCCCGGTGGCGCTGCTGAACCGCGCGGTGGCCGTCGCGATGGTCCAAGGCCCGCGGACCGGTCTGGCGCTGATCAACGAGGTCGCGCAGGATCCTCGCCTGGCCAACCACCATCGAGTCGACGTCGCCCGGGCCCATCTGCTGGAACTGGCGGGCGAACTCCCCGAGGCACTCGAGGCCTACCTCGCCGCGGCCCGGCGTACCACGAGCCTCCCGGAGCAGCGCTACCTTAACGCCCGCGCCGCACGACTCAGGCGGTAAAGCGAAGCGCCCCGGCCAAGTTCTGACCGGAGCGCATCGGAGTGTTACTGGGTCAGCTGACCGTCACGATCTTGTAGGGCGTGATGGCCTGGGCGTGATCCGCGTCGGCAGTGAACAGGACGCGGTACGCGAAGCTGCCGCGGGTGGCCGGCTTGATGCCGAACGCGTACGCACCCGAGGCGCTCAGCTTGACCGAGGCGATGGTCCGCCAGGTCTTGGCCGAGTAGTACTGCAGGTAGACGGGCTTGCCGTAGTGCGCCGGAGCGACGTACCCGGAGAACTTCGTCACCTGCCCCAGCCGGATCGCCGTCGGCGCCAGCGTCGCCGTGATGGCCGGCGCGACCGCGACGTTGATATCAGCGGTGCGCGTTCCCATCAGGTCCGCGTTGCCCACGAACACCATCGTGAACACCGACGACGTGGTCGGCTTGTACGCGTAGTTGACCGTACCGGTCGAGCTCGTCTTCAAGGAGGCGATCAGCTTCAGCGCGGACACGTTCTTGGCCCGCCCGTACAGCTGGACCGGCAGGCCGGCGTACGCCTTGTTGTCGATCCGCAGCACGCTGCCCCTCAGCGTGATCGTGCCGCCGTAGGTGATCGCCGTCGAGGTCGTGCTGATGCCCGACTTGACGCCGCTCACCGCCTTCGCCGAGATCGGGCTCACCTTGCCGCTACGGTCCTTCACCCAGCCGGCGTACGTGTAAGTCGTCGCCGCGGCCAGCCCGGTCACCTTGACGGCGGCCGACCCGGTGCCCGCGTAGACGAGCGTCCCGGTGGTGAGCGACGGCGCCCTGCCCCCGACGTTCTGCCGGATGATCACCTGATCGAGATCCGGCGTCGCCGGAACCGTCCAGGACACGTAAGCGGCCCGGTACGCACCGCTCGCGGTGAACGTCGTCAACTTCTGCGGCGCGAGATCGGCGGTCCTGAAGACGCTGGTGAAGGGGTTGATCACCAGGCTGCTGGCGTCGTGGATCCCATAGACGTCGATCTTGTACGGCGTGTTGTCCAGCAGCGGTGCGGCCGGAGTGATCACCGCCCGGTCGGGGTCGGCGGCGAAGGTGACGGTGCTCGGGATCAAGGCACCGGTCCTGCCGTGGAACAGCTTGACGGTGGTGCTGTCGACGGTCGAGCCGAGGACGGGCCGGGAGAAGGTCACTGTCGGCTTGACCGCCACGGCCGCGGTGGTCGACAGAGTCGCCGGCTCCACGTCACGGACCGGGTACCCGGAACCGGGCATCGTGCCGCCATTGCCTGCCTCGGTGACGCTGAGTTGGTACTGCCGTGCGTCCCGCGAACCGTTGGCGTTGCGCACCGAGATGTACGTCGTACCGGCGGTCGCGCTGACGTTCGTGGTCGCGACGAGTTGCTCCGAGAGCGGGATGCCGGTGTCCGGGTCGACATTCTCCGGGAACGACTTCTCGGCCGTGCCCAGCCAGCGCAGGTCCTGCTTGTAGACGTCGACCGCGGGCCCGACGTTGGTCGAGTGGTTGACGACGTCGAACGTGGGGCCGGTGACCGAGACCTGCAGCTTGCGGTCCGCGGCCGACTCGATGGCGTACCAGTCGACGTCGCCCTCGGTGTCGATTGTTCCCGAGGCCGAGCCGGTGATCTTGATCGCGCGGGCCGGCTGGTAGTTGCCGTCGGCGACACCACCCGGGAAGTCCGGAGCGAAGCGACCGCCGAGAGCGGCGTACGCGTCGAGGATGCCGGCGCCGTAGTACGGGTCAGTGCCGCGCGGACCGGCGTCACGCGACAGCACCTTGAGGCGCTGTGCCACCTGGGCGGAGGTGAAGGTCGGCCACTTGTTCTTCACCAGCGCGGCGACACCGGCGACGATCGGCGCCGAGCACGAGGTGCCGGTGCAGAACCGGTACGGCTCGTAGCCGGGCTCGGTCAGCGCGCGTGGTCCTGTGGTGAGGATGTCCCAGCCCGGCGCGGCGATGTCGACCCAGTCACCGAAGGTGCTGAAGTCGGTCAGGGCGCCGGTGGGGTTGGTCGCCCCGACCGCGATGACCTCGGGGAAGGCAGCGGGGTACTGCGGAACCCCGTTGCCGTCGTTGCCGGCCGCGGCCACGACGACCACGCCCTTGTCGTAGGCCCGCTTCACGGCATCCGCCAGGACGCCGTCGAAGCCGGGGCCACCGAGCGACAGGTTGATCACCTTGGCGCCGTGCGCGACGGCCCAGTCGATGCCCTCGGCGATGTCGGCGTCCCAGCCGGATCCGTCGGAGGCGAGCACCTTGACCGGCATCGCCTTGGTGGTCCAGCCGACACCGGCGACACCGACGCCGTTGTTGGCGTTCGCGGCGATGATACCGAGCGTCATGGTGCCGTGACCGTGGTCGTCGATCGGCCCGCGGTTCGGCGAGGTGGCGTTGTACCCGGGAACGAGGCGCCCGACCAGGTCGGGGTGTCCTGCGTCCACACCGGTGTCCAGGACGGCGACGATCTGGTTGCCGGTGGTCTTGGACACGTCCCACGCCTGCGGCACGCGGGCCGTCGTCAGGGAGGTCTTCTGGTAGCTGTTGTAGTACGGATCGTTCGGCACCGCCGAGACCCAGCGCTTGTAGTTCAGCGAGGCCAGCTCGACGGTCGGGTCGGCCTGGACCTTCTTGAGCAACTCCGGAGCGGAGGCCTCGCCCTTGAGCTTGACGATGTTCGACGCCACCGAGTCCTCGGTGGTGGTCCGGAACTTGGACACCGCCGACTTCCGGGCCGACGAGGTCGCGTTCTTCTTGAACTTCACCAGGACCGAGTTCGGCTCGAACTCGGCGGACTTCTTCGCGGTGAAGGCTGGACGGTGGAACTTCGGGTCGGCCGCGGAACCGGATGAACCGGTGAGCGTGACCAGGGTTGCGGCGATCAGGGCGGCGGGGACACCCAGGCGCAGCAAGTGGGCAGGACGGAAGAACACAGGACCCCCCCAAGGGTCTCAGAAAGTGACAGTGGCGGTACTGGCAGACGCCCGGAGTATGCCAGACGGCCGAGCCGGTACCAGACCGATCTCAGCCCGACCCCCTGTCAATAGCTGCGATTTTGGCTGGAGAGCTTTCGCTGTCAGGCCGGGCGGACCCTCAGTGCCAGCAGGACACCGATCAAGGTGATCGCGCCGAACATGAGCGCCAGGCCGGGGTAGCCGCCGAGTCCCAGGCCGGCGCCGCCTATTGCCGCGCCGAGGAAGGTGCCGAGGCTCATGCCGGCTGCGTTGACGCTCAGAGCTGAGCCTCGAAGGTCCCCGCTGCGGCGGACGAGGAGGGTGGTGACGCAGGCGGCGACCGTGGCGTGGGCGACACCCATCAGGGCGGTCAGAAGGAGGGTCAGCGGGAGGCTGGGGGCGAAGTAGAAGCCGGCGACGCTGAGGAGGGCCACGCCCAGGCCGAGGAGCAGCATTCGTTCTGAGCTGATCCAGGGGTGGTCGGAGGCCAGGTAGCGGCCGGCGAAGAGGTTGCCGAGGAAGAAGGAGGCGCCGCTAAGGGACCAGACGAGCGCGAACCAGCCTGGGGCGAGGTCGAACTTCTCGTCGTAGAAGGCGGCGAGATAGGCCAAGTAGCCCATGAAGGCTGCTGTTCGGAGCATGGCGACGGCGAGGAGTGGGAGGGCGCCGGGGATCTTGGCCAGTGCTTTGTAGGTCGCGAGATAGCTGATGCGCTTGGTGCCGCCGGCTTGGAGGGGTGCCTTGCGGCCGCGGCCGCGCCAGAAGAAGGCGGCGGACAGGGCTAGGGAGATCGCCGAGGCGGCGAGCAGGTTGCCTCGCCAACCCCAGAACAGGCCCGGTAGTGCGAGGACCGGGGCGGCGAGCATCGCCATCATCGAGGTGGTTGCCGAGACGAGGGTGGCCGCGCGGCCTGCTGCGGCGGCCGAGTTGAAGCGATCTGCCGCGGCGGCGCCGATCGACGGGCCGAGGATCGAGGTCGAGGCGCCGATCAGCAGGCAGAACGCGGCCAGGGCGAAGATGTTGCCTACGGCTCCTAGTGCGGCTGACAGTCCCAGCAGTGCGAGGCCGCCGGCGGCGACGAGTTCTCTGGCCAAGCGGTCGACGAGCGGGGCGAGGGCGAAGCCGACGATGAGGGCTGCGAGGCCTCCGAGTCCTCGCAGGCCGCCGATCTCCGCCACGCTCCCGTCCGCCGCCGCGGCGATCGGCACGAGGTACATGCCGAACACCGTGAACGGAATCAGGCTGACCGTCGAGGCCAGCAGAAACGGCCACAGTCTCTTGGCCATGGCCAGGTCGCCTGGGACGGATCCAGTACTACGTTCGCTGGTTGCTGCTGCTTGTGTCGCGGCGGAAGCGTCGCCTGAACTCCTCGCCACTGCGCCGCGGAAGGAAGTGGCGGGGGCAGCCGTCTCTCCCCTGGTGGCTGGGGCAGCCGCTTTCCTGACGGGGGCGGATGGTTGCGCCTCGGTGGGTGGGGGTGGTGCGGTGCGGTGGTCTGTGCTCACGGCGTTTGGGGTCCGTCCTTGCGGTAGCGGTAGAGGCTGGTGGGGCGGGCGCTGAACTGGGAGAAGGGGAAGGGCTCCGCGGACAGGGCGGTGACGCCGGAGCCGAGGAAGGCGCGGGCGACGGCGCTTCCGGTCTGAGCATAAATGGCGAGCGGCTTCGATTGCGTAAGGCAACGATCCAGCAGGAGGTCGAAACTTCCGTTGCTCAAGGTCATTCCGGTGGCTACGACCGCGTCCGCGGCATCGACAACCTCCGTCATGTCGCGGGAAACCGGGAGCCCGGAGGCAGTTTCGCGGAGGTTGAAGTCACACGGGAGACAAGTGCCGCCGCGGGCTGCGATCGCGTCCACCAAGGGGTTCACGACGCCGATCAACGCGACCTTCGAGCCCTCACGAACATCCAGCAGGCCGGCGACCGCGGCATCACGCGCCCGCGCGCGGACGTCCGGAGTACCGGCTGGGAGGACGACCTCCTCGGCGCCGGAAGCCAGGTGGTGCGGTTCGACCGACGCCAGATAAGCATCCAGAGCGGCGATCCTGACCGGTAAGGGGCCCTCGGCAAGCAGTTCGGAGAGCGGCAGGCCCGAGGCGTCGGCGCAGTACGACGGGTCCAGTTCGCCGGCCTCGAAGGAGCACGCCCCGAAGACCTCGCCGACGCGGAGCAGTACGTAGTAGTTCCGGTAGGTGACGTCCGCACCCGGCAGCCGGGTGGTGTGGTGGAGCCAGAAAGCGCTGATGACATTGAGTTCTGAAGGCGCGGGACCATGGTCCCCGGCGAGGACAGCGGCGGTGAGTTCGGCCACGGAACCGGTCATGGGGCCTCCCGGCCTGGACTGAGGAGTGGAGGGAGCCCGGTCATGGGGCCTCCCGGCCTGGACTGAGGAGTGGAGGGAGCGAAGCGACCGGAGCGACGAGGGAAGGCCGGGAGTTCCAGCCCCATGACCCGCCGTGCCGGAGGCGCGGCAGACAACACAGCGACCGCAGCGACGAGGGAAGGCCGGGAGTTCCAGCCCCATGACCCGCGTGCCGGAGGCGCGCAATTCAATACAGTCATGGCAGATCGGCCAGCCTTTCGGCGTCGTAGGTCAGGGCGGACAGCTCTGGACGACCGGCCGGCTGGAAGCAGTACAGCAGCGACCTGCGGTCGGTGGCCGTGCGGTTCGGCGCGGACCGATGCACCATCAGGCCCGGAAACATCAGCACCGACCCCGCCGGCGCGGTAACCGTTACAGCAAGGTCGGCATCGACCCGCCGCGGATCGACGAAGAGACCCGTCGGCTCGAGCGGATCCCGCGGCGCCGGACCATCCCGATGACTCCCGGGAATCAGCGTCATCGCGCCGTTCTCGACAGTGTTGTCGTCGAGCATCACGATCGCGGTCGCGATGTCGTACGCCGCGTCGCCGGCGCAGCAGTACCAGTACGGGAAGTCCTGGTGCCAGGCGAACTCCGACCCGACCCCGGCCCGCTTGAAGTTCAGTTTCGACACGAACGGTCCCACCGCGGATCCGATCAGCGACGCCATCGGCGACGTCAGCCGCGACTCCGACCACAGCCCGGCCAGCACCGGATGCAGGTGCGACACCGGCGCCAGCGAGCGCACCGCCTTGCCGGGAGCGTCCGGCTCCCAGTGGATCGTCGTACCGCGGATCTCCTCCAACCGGTGGCCGTCCGACCAGACCGTCACGTCCGTCTCGCCCGACTCGGCGGCCGAGACCACCTCGGCGTGCACCTGCTCGGCGGCGTCCCGCAACCGGCCGACCTCCGTTGCCGTGAACAACTGTGGCAGCAGCAGATACCCCGTCATAGCCACCACATTAATGCGACGGGGTCGCAGATGGGAACTCCCGGCACTCCGCCCAGGCGGATTCGCGCCGATCCCACGACATCGCCGACCACGGCACCGAGAGTTCTTCCAGCGAGGAGATCTCCCGCGGCCGCATCGTGTTAATCGGCCGGGCCTCGGCATGACGGGAAAAAGCGGACTCCACGTACCGGGTGCCGGTGTCGGCGGCGAGGAAGACGTGCTTGCGGCTGCTGTCGCAGTTGTGTTCCCACACTGCGGACAGGTACGCCGCACCCGTGGACAGGCCGGCGAACACCCCGGACGTCCGGAGCAGATCCACCGCGGCCGACATCGCGTACTCGAACGAGACCCAGTGCAGCCGGTCGTACAACTCGTGCCGCACGTTGCGGAACTCGATCGAGCTGCCGATCCCGGCGATGATCATCTCCGGGTCCTGGGTGTGCCCGGCGCCGAAGGTGATGCTGCCGAACGGCTGGACGCCGACCAGGTTCACATCCCGCCCGCGATCCCGCAGGTACGCCGCGATCGCGCCGGTCGACGCACCCGTCCCCACTCCCCCGACCAGGCAGAGCGGGCCGGTCGGGACAAGGTCGTCGACCAGGTCCGCGATCGCGCCGTAGCCGAGGTAGTGGATGTCGTCGTGGTACTGCCGCATCCAGTGGTACGTCGGGTTGTCCCGCAGGATCTCGCCGATCCGGCGGACCCTGAGGTTCTGGTCCAGCTGCAGGTTGTTCGACGACGGCACCTGCTCGATCGTCGCGCCGAGGATCTCCAGCTGGATCTTCAGGGTCCGGTCGACGGTGGTGGAGCCGACGATGTGGCACTTCATCCCGTACCGGTGGCAGGCCAGCGCGAGCGCGTGCGCGTAGATCCCGCTGGAGCTGTCGATCAGGGTGTCCCCGGGCCGAACCGCGCCGGTCTCCAGCAGATGCCGGACGGCGCCCAGCGCGGAGTACACCTTCATCGTCTCGAACCGCAGGCAGATCAGGTCGTCTCCGGAACCGGAGCCGGCGCCGACCCGGATCGGGTCCGGATCCTTGATCGCCTCCGCGAGATGGTCGTGCAATCGGGAAGGCTTCATCGCTGCGGGTCGCTCCTCGTGTCGGCACTACTGGTCAGCACGGGCGGAGGCTGGGGTGGTTCGGGGTCCTGCCCGACCTTGGCGGCCCTCACCAGCCGCCGGGTCAGTTCGGTGCTCGGGTCGTTCATCACCGTGGCGGGTGGTCCTTCTTCGACCACCCGGCCGGCATCGAGCACGAGTACGTGGTCGGAGACCGCGGCCACCAGTCCGAGGTCGTGGCTGATCCACACCAGCGCGGTCCCCTCGGCCTTGAGCTCGTTCAGCAGTTCGACCACGAGCCCGGTACCGCGCTCGTCGAGCGCGGTGGTGATCTCGTCGCAGACCAGTACGTCGGGTCGCGCGAGCAACGCCCTCGCCAGGGCGGCACGCTGGAGCTCTCCCCCGGACAACTGGCTCGGCGGTCTGGCCGCCACCAGCGCGGACACGCCCAGCCGAGCCAAGGTGGCTACCGCCTCCGCCTTCGCCTCGGTGGCGGAGATGCCGCGCAGGCGTACCGCAGTACGGGCGACTTGTTCGTCGACCAGGCGGCGTTCGTCGAAGGAGCCGCGGACTTCCTGCCAGACGTACTGGACGCGGCGGTTCTGCTCGAGCGTGCGCTTCCGGAGTACGGGGAGGTCTTGGCCGGCCAGGGTGATCCGGCCGGTGTGGCGTTCGTGCAGGCCGGCCAGGCAGCGCGCCAGAGTGGTCTTTCCGCTGCCGGATCGGCCGACGATGCCGATGCAGCCACCGGGTGGCACGGCGAGATCGACCTTCTGCAGGATCGGATCGCGACCGCGGGCATGCAGTGCCGCGGACAGGTCAGTTGCTTCGAGCAAGGGATCAGCCGCGGTCGTGGTTCCCAGGGAGGCCACGAGTTCGGGAGCGGCTGGGAGGACCTCGACGCCACCTGCGTCGACCACGCACCCAGCGGACAGGACGACCACGTGGCGGGCCAACGCCCGGACCAGATCGAGGTCGTGGCTCAGCAGCAGGATGCCTAGCCCTTGCTCGGCCAGGTCGCGGAGTTCGCCGACCAACTGAAGCCTCGTGATGGAGTCCAGGCCTGTGCTCGGCTCGTCCAGGACCAGCACTCGCGGACGACAGGTCAGCGCCTGGGCCAAGGCGATTCGTTGCCGTTGACCACCGGAGAACTGGTGCGGGAAGCGTCTGAGTGTTGCTTTGTCATCAGGAAGCTGAGCGATCCGCAATGCCTCGGGAACGACGTCTTCGCCGGGGTGATGCAGCTTTGCCAGTTCGTTCAGCCCGGCACCGATCCGGCGAGCCGGATTGAGGGCGCTGCCGGGATGCTGAGGCATGTAGGCAACGACTCGGCCCCGCACCTTCACCCCGTTGACCGGTCCGTTGTCGTCGACAACCACCTGGCCGTCCACCTCTACCCGGCCTCTGAGCTGCACGCCACGCCCGTACTCGCCCAGCAGCGCGAGCGCGGACGTCGTCTTGCCCGATCCGGAGGCACCGACCAGTGCCGTGACCTGCCCGGGCCAGACCTCGAAATCCACCCGGTCGACCAGGATGGCGTCCCCCGCGACGGCCGCCAGTCCGGTGACCTTGACCAGTGGCGTCATCGCTTCGCCTCGACAAGCCGGCGGGTCCGGTGCACCAAGCGATCCGCGAGCAGATTGAACCCGAGCGTGAAGGAAACCAGCAGGAGCGCCGGCGCGATCACGGCCCACGGCTGCAGCAGCAACCCTTCGCGGTTCCGCGAAACGCTCACCGCCCAGTCCGGCGCCGTCGGGCTCAGCCCGAGCCCGAGGAAGTTGACCGAGGCAACCAGGAAGACGGCCAGCGTGATCCGGGTGCCGATGTCGGCAGCGACCGGACCCAGTACTGCGCGCCCGACGTAGCCGAGGTGGATCCCCACCCAGCTCTCCCGCTGCATCCTCAACGCCTCGACCACCGGACCGCTGGCGGCATCCAGCGCGGCCGCTCTAACCAGTCGGGCCACGGTCGGGACGTTGACCATGGCAACAGCCAGCGTGATCGCCGGCGGCGAGGCGCGCCAACCGACCGCGACAACACTGATCACCAGCAGGGAGGGCAACGGCAGCAGTACGTCGAGTGGCCGGATCAGGGCCTCGTCGACCCACCGGTGGCGGGTGGAGGCCGCGACGAGACCGATCATCCCGCCAACCAGATAGGCGATCACGACCGCACCCAGCGCCATGCCGAGCGCTGTCCGGCCGCCTTCCAGCAGCAGGCTGAACACGTCGCGGCCGAGTCCGTCGGTGCCGAGAAGCCCCGCGCTCTCGTAGGGCAGACCAGGCTTGGGCGAGAAGTTCGCCAGAGGTCCGAGCAGAGCCACCAGCAGCGGGATCAGGACGAGCAACGCGGACACAGCGAGCGGAGTACGGGCTCTGAGGGCTCTCATCGCAGCAACTCCGTCCGCGGGACGAGGCGGTTGCAGACGAGGTCGGCTCCGAGGTTGATCACCAGCGCGGCCACCGCGAGAACCAGCGTCAGCCCTTGCACGACGGGCACGTCCCGGGTCTCGACCCCATCCACCAATGCCGTCGCGAACCCGGGGATCGCGAAGATCGCCTCGACCACGAGAACCCCGCCCAGCAAGGTGTCTCCGGTCCGCGCCAACTCCTGTACGCCGGGAACCGCCGCGTTCGGCAGGACGTGCCTGAGCAGCAACCGCCGCCGCGGAACTCCGAGCCGCCGAGCCTGTACGACGTACTCGGCGTTGAGCGCGTTGATCGTCCCGGCCCGCACCTGGCGAGACAGCAGGCAGACCGTGCGACCGAGAAGCACCGCGACCGGCAGAATCAGCAGCGCCGGACTCGCGAGCAGCGATCCACCGACCCAAGTCGCGGGCAGCCAGCCGAGCTTCAGCGAGAACAGCGCGACCAGGAACACCGCGATCACGAAGTCGGGAATCGCACTCAGCGCCAGCGTCACGGAGGTGATGGTGCGGTCGAGTCGCCCGTTCTCCCGGGTCCCCATCACGATGCCGAGGGCAACGGCCAGGGGAACCACCACGGCCAGCGTCGCCAGCGTCAGGACCAGCGTCGCCCCGACGGAGGCCTTGACGATGTCGAGCACCGGCCCGCCGCTGATCAGCGAAGTACCGAGATCACCGGTCAGCACGTTGCCGAACCAGTGCGTGAACCGCTCCAGAGCAGGCTGGTCCAGGCCGAGCTGCTCCCGCATCCGGGCGACCTGGTCAGGCGTCAGCGTCTCGGTGAAGCGCATGTCCGCGGCATCACCCGGCAGCAACGCCGTCAGCACGAAGACCAGGACGGACAACACGGCCAGTTGGATGATCGCCAATGCAGCCCGCTGGGCGGCATACCACCGCATTCAGGCCAGCCACACCTTGTCGAACCGGCCCTGGTCCAGCGTGTTCGGCGGTGCCGCCTGGACCCCTTGCACCTTGGCCGACACCGCGACCAGGTAGTCGGGGTGACCCCAGGCGATGATGCCGCCCTGGTCCCGCAACGTCTTCTGCAGTTCCCCGTACTTCGCCGTCCGCGCGGCCTCGTCCGTCATTACCTGGGCCGACGCGAAGGCGGCATCGAACGCGGGCTGACGCCAGTGCGTCACGTTGAACGGCGACTTCGTCAGCAACCGGTCGGTGATGTACTGCGGGATCGGCATCGCGCCCGACCGGTGGTTGCCGATCACGCCCTTGGTCAGCAGGTCCTTCGCATAGGTCTGCGCGCTGCCGGTGGTGACCTTGAGCTTGACCCCGGCCTCGTTGACCTGCTCGGCGAACAGGGTGGCCGACTCGACGAATCCGGCCGAGGCGTCGGCGGTGAAGATCTCCACCTCCTTGTTCAGCAGGCCTGCCTTCTTCAGCAGCGCCTTCGCCTCGTCGAGGTTCCGCTCCCGCTGCGACAGGTCGGCCGGGTAGTACTGGAACCCTTTGCCGAACAGGTCGTTGCCCACCACTCCGCGCCCGGCGAGCACCACGTCGACCAGCCGCCGGCGGTCCGCGAGCAGCTTGAAGGCCATCCGCACGTCGGGGTTGTCGAAGGGAGCCTGGTCGACCTTCATCACGAACGCGTGCGTCGTACTGCCCTTGGCCGCGACGATCTTGACCGTCTTGCCGGCCTCGGCGGTCCGGGCGAAGGTCGCCGTCATGTCATTGGCGTACTCCGCCTGTCCGCCCTGCAGCGCGTTCGCCCGCGCCTCGGCGTCGGCCGAGAGGATCTGGAGTTCCTCGAGCTTGGCGGCGCCGTCCCAGTAGTCGTCGAACCGATTGGCGACCATCGAGCGGCCGGCCTCGAACGAGACGTACTTGAAGGCGCCGGTGCCGATCGGCTTCGTCGGGTCCTTGAACCCGTCCCGGACGATCTGCGTGCCGATGCCGGCCAGCAATGCGGGGAACTCGGCGTTCGGCGCGGTCAGCACCAGCTCGACCGTCTTCTGGTCGATCGCCTTGCAGCGCTTGAGATCCAGGGCCGCGAGCGAGGACTGCGCCACTCGCTCGGGGACGGTCGGATCGGCGATCCGGGCCAGGCTGTAGAGCACGTCCTCGCTGGTCAGCTTCTGGCCGTCGTGGAAGGTCGCGTCCCGCAGGGTGAACCGCCAGGTCGCCGCCTGCGCGTCCGGCTCCCACTTCTCGGCCAGCCGTGGCATCGGTTTCAGGTCGGGCCCGAGCTCGACCAGTTTCTCGTAGATCGCCTTGTGCCGCGCGATGTCGACGAAAAGGCTCTGCACGTGCGGATCGAGAACCTCCTTGGCTCCCCCACCGGCGTACACGGCTCGCAACCGCCCACCTGCCTTCGGCTGCGCGGCCGCACCACCGCCGGATCCGCCATCCGACCCGCAACCGGTCACCGCCGCCAGACCCAGACCGCCTGCGAGGCCCAGGAATCCCCGCCTGTTCAGACCTTCGGACATCCGCATTTCCTTCACGGTGAGGGTTCCGACGAGGGGTGGTCGCCGGCTCGAATCCTGCCGTTAATGAAAATAGTTGTCAAATTCAGGCGCATCTGAACGACGCTCATCATTCTCCCGGCAGAGCCGACCCCGATGACGCCCGTGACGGCGTGTCACTGCACGCTGTCTCCGAGTACTGGCAGTCACCACCAGATCCTGGGCCCGGAAAAGCGCGAACCGGTCGCTGCCACCAGGGCAGCGACCGGTTCGAGGAGCAGGTCTTTCGAGCCGGCCAGCGGTCAGGCGGCGTCGCGGACCGATGCGAGGGCGTTGCTCCAGGAGACGACCTGGTCGAGCATCGCGCCGACCTCGGCGACGTGGTAGTCGGCCGGGGTGAACTCGCTGTAGTTCTTGAAGTCGGTGATCAGTGACAGCGCGACCTGGTTGCGCACGTCGGCGACCTTCAGCTCGCCCATCACCAGGCGCAGGTGCTCGACCGCGCGGGCGCCACCGACGGCGCCGTAGCTGACGAAGCCGGCCGCCTTGTCGTTCCACTCGGCGAAGAGGAAGTCGATGGCGTTCTTCAGCGCGCCGGAGGTGGAGTGGTTGTACTCCGGGGTGACGAAGACGAAGCCGTCGAAGGAGGCGATCTTCTCCGCCCAGGCCAGCGTGTGCGGCTGGGTGTACTGGCCGGCCGACGGCGGGATCGCCTCGTCCAGGTGCGGAAGCTTGTAGTCGGCGATGTCGACGAGTTCGTACGAGGCGTCGCTGCGCTGCTTGGCGATGTCCAGCACCCACTTGGCCACGGCTTCGCCGTTGCGGCCGGGCCGGGTGCTACCGAGGATGATCGCGATGTTGGGCATGTCAGTCCTTCTGGGGGGATGGGGAGGCCCGGTCGTTCCTGGCCGGCCAGTTTGATGACGCGTCACCAAAAGTAGCAGATTGAGATGACGCGTCAACCTAATCTCAAGGAGAGGAAGAGCACAGGACCGCGCCGGGGGTCACGGCGCGGTGGACTCAGCCGTTGGAGTCGGTGTCCGGGCCGCAGAGGTCGCGGGCGGGGAGATCGGCGAGCACGCGGTCCAGGAGCTTGACCAGCACTTCCTGCTCGTCGCGGCTCAACTTGTCCAGGAAGTGCGCCCGAACAGCGTCGACATGATCCGGTGCGGCCGCCTCGATCGCGGCCCGGCCGGCATCGGTCAGCCGGACCATCGAGCCGCGGGCGTCCGACGCGCACTCCTCGCGGACCACCAGCCCGCGCTTCTCCATTCGGCTCACTTGGTGGGACAGCCTGCTCCGCTCCCACCCGACCAACTGCCCGAGATCGCGCGTCCGCAGTACGCCGTCTTCCGACGTCGACAGCGGGTGCAGCAGCGCGTAGTCCGCTCCGGACAACCCGGAGTTGCGGATCAACCGGCCTTCCAGCGTGCTGGTCAGCTCGCGATAGACGTCACGGTACGACTCCCACAGATGCGCTTCCCGCGCATCGAGCCACCGAGTCTCCGTCATCCACCCATGGTACGTGGACCTGTTGACATGTCACCGAGCCGCGCTCAGGGCGTGCGGGAGAGGGCGACGGCCAGGCCGACGGCGACGGTCATCAGGATCAGTTCGCCGGCGGCGAGGCGCCAGAAGGCGGCTGGCTGGTTGGCGGCCAGGGCCGGGAGGGTGGCGCGGCGGTGCCGCCAGCCGATCCAGACGAGGAGGGCGAAGGCGACTGCCTTGGCGAGGACGAGGGCGCCGTACCCGCTGGTGACCCACTGGGTGATCAGGCCCCAGCCGTCCTCCCGCCCGCCCAGGTGGATCTCCGCGGTGAGCAGGCCGGTGGTCCCGATCGCGATCGCGCAGACCAGCGCGAGGCGGCTGAACTTCTCGACGGCTTCCACGTGGTCGCGCCCGTAGCGCAGGAGCGAACCCAGTCCGCCGATCCAGGCAGTCGCCGAGAAGACGTGGACGATCAGCGAGGAGGTCGCGAGGACGGACCAGAAGGTTGCTCCCCCGCCGATCGCGCCGTGGCCGGTCAGCAGTGGACCGGTGAGAGCCGCTGCCGTCAGGACGAGCGCAACCCGTGCGGTCGCGACCGTGCGGCACGCGCTCAAAACAACCGCCAGGACAGCCGTGAAAACGACCGCGACGGCCAGCGCCCTGACCTGGTTGAGAGATCCTGCGTCACCCGCCCGGGCAGCCAGTTGCGACATCGGGACACCGATGATCACGCTCGCCGTGGTGAGGAGTCCGCCGATGCTCGCGACCGCCCAGATCCCCGCGGTCACGGCGGCGTCCTGGCAGGCCCGAAGCCCTTGTTTTCCGAGCTTCCCGTCTGTTGCCGGGAGCAACACGGCGGCCGCGAGCACGGCGCCACCCGTGGCGATGGCAGCCACGTCCGCCAGCAAGCGCAGTACGGGGACGGCCCAGGAGACCGGCGTACCGGCTCCCGTGAGGCCTGCGGGCAGCGGCTTCGGCGCACCGCCCGCTGCCACCAGGGCGACGACCATCACCACGAGGCCCGCGGCAACCACACCGAGGCCGAGCAGTCGGCCCGACGTGCGCTCGCCGGTCTGCATCGTCATTGCGCGTCGGGAGCCGGCCGGCGGCGCACAATCACGACAGCCAGCGCGACGACCACCAGCATCACCAGCACCATCGCGACGATCACCACCGTGTTCGAGCCGCTGTTCTCGGTGGCAGGTGTCCCCACGGGGGTCGCCGGGTGCCCGGCGTGCGTGATGGTGAAACTCGCGGTCACCGTGATCGGGTGCCCGTCGGCCGACACGATCCGGGCGTCGACGGTGTACTTGCCGACCTCGACCAGTCCGTCGACAGGCTGGGTGACCACCTTGCCGATCACCTTGATCTCACCGGTGGACACGGTGGTGCCGCCCGGCGACCTGACCTGTACTACGGCGCCGGTGCTGCCGACCGGCTCGTTGAAGGTCAGGACCACCTCGGTCGGCGGGGCGGCCGCGGTGGAACCGTCGGCCGGCGTCATCGATTCGAGCTTGGCGTGCGCCGCCGCCACCCCGGTGGAGACCACCAGGGTGAGCAGCGACGCCACCAGGATTGCGACCAGTCGGCGCACGGTTACGGCGTGACCTTTCCACGCCCGGCCCGCAGGCCGAGACCGAGGCCGACCAGGCCGAGCAGCAGTCCGGCGCCACCGAGGATGCGGGCCAGCGGGTCCGCGCCGGCCTCGTCCCCGTCGTCGTTCGTCGTGGCGGCGACCGGCGTGAGCGCGGTGGTCAGCTTCAGCGTCGGCGCCGGGTGCTCCGGCTTGTCGGCGTCGTTCTTGGCGATCTGCTCCCACTTGACCACCTCCCCATCGCTGTAAGTCTGGACCGCGGGGAAGGTGAGCGAGGCGACACCCTCCGGAATCCGGCCGACCGAGAGCGCGAACTCGTCGAAGTCGTTCGGCGGTACTCCGGCCGCGGCGGCGGTCCAGGTGACAGTGGTGATCGCCTCGGTCAGCGTGACGTCGCCGACCTTGACCGGCGTCGGCAGCTTCTCGGTCGTCTTGACCACCTTCCAGCCGTCCTTGACCTGCGCGCCGACGTGGGCGAACGGGTGGTCCTTCGGCAGCGAGACGACGAGTTTGGTGGTGCCGGCGGTGTCGGACTCGGTCGGCACCCGGAACACCAACTTGGCGTAACCGCCCGGTTTGGCGTCCGGCGACGAGACCGTGACGTGAGCCGAGGCCGAGTTGGCGGCCCCGACGAAGATGAGCGCGGACGCCGCGGAGATCGCGGCAGCGCGCAGGACGAACTTCTTGGACATGACTTGGAACCCTCTCGCGGGCAACGGTTTCGAGCCGTCCCGCGATCGAGCGGGACGGTCAGGACAGAGCTGTCAGAACCCGGTACGCCGGGGGCCCGCGCCGCGAGACGTTCGAGGTCAGCCACCGCTGAGTGAGCAGCGGCCGCTCCGGTACGCCGGGCAGCGCCGTGCGCACCCCGGGCAGGGGAATCACCGCGGCCGGGAGTTGCGGGACCAGGCGCGTCAGGATCCGCAGTACGCGCTGGACCCAGCGGTGGGTGCTGCCGATGAGCACGACGCCTGCCAACAGCACCACCAGGTGAGCGGCGGTCATGGTCAGGGCGCCGGACAGGCCGCTGTGCAACGGCGACGCCACCTCGGGGGCCGGCATCGCCATCGTGTCGGCCATCCCGTGCGTCCCGTGCGCGTGCTGCATTGCGTGCATGTCGTGCATGTCGTGCATCGAGCTGTGGCCGGCCGAGGCGGCCGGCATCGGATCGGCTGCCTTGGCCGGATGCGGCCGGTCGAGACCGGCATGCACGAACAGCTGGATCCCGGCGAGGACCGCCACCGACAGCCACCGGCGGCCGGCCAGGAACTCACCGAGAAGCCAGCACGCCGCCGCGAGTGCGAGAAGTTGCGGAACCACCGCGAGCGAGGCGGACCCGCCGGCCAGGACGTGCCCGACCACCGCGACCGCGACGCTCAGCGTCACGACCGCGGACGTCGCACTCGTCTCGGCACGCACAGCGGGTCACCTTCGTCATTCACAGTGATATCAGCGTGACCGTGGGTGGGCGGGTCCCGCTTCAGACAACTCTACGTACGGCAGGCGCCGGCGGTTCCCCGTCAGGATGTCGCGAAACGCAGAACGGCGCCGACGAACGCCTCCGGCTCCTCGAGATGCCCGAAGTGGCCACTGGCGGGCAGGACCACGAGCTCCGAGCCGGGGATCCCGTCGTGCAACTGACGGGCCCACTTCTCCCCGCAGATGAAGTCGTGGGCCCCGACCAGCACCAGCGCCGGTACCCCGATGTCGGCGAGCCGGTCGCGCACGTCCCACAGGGAGGGCTGCCGGTTCGGGTCGATCGTCAGGTCGACGGTCGCCAGCCAGTCCGCGATCCTGGGCTCGATCTCCTCGAAGTCCCTGAAGTAGACCGGGAGCAGCCGGCGCAGCGAGTCGAGGTGAGCCACCTTGTCGACCCCGCTGTCCTCTTTCCAGGCCTGGACCACCTGCTCGGCGAGCGGATCCCCCGCGGGCCGGCGGGCGGCGTACGCCTCGACCTGGCGGTACGCCTCCTCCCCGAGCTCGGGGCCGTTGAACGCCATCGCGTCGTAGACGATGACCCCGCGCAGGCGCTCCGGGTGGTCCAGCGCGAACTGGAGCGCGACGAACCCGCCGTGCGAGTGGCCCAGGAAGAAGACCTTCTCCTCACCGAGGTGCCGGGCCAACTGGTCGGCGTAGTACGCGTACTTCTCCATGCTGTAGTCGCCGTCGGGCAGGAGATCGGAGGCGCCGGTGCCGACTGGCTCGATGTACACCATCGTCAGGTGCTCCTCGAGCCGCGGCATCCGGAGGTAGTCGTAGTGGATTCCAGGGCCGCCCGGGTGCGCCAAGCACACGGGGCCGGAGCCGGCGACGTGGTAGGTGACCTTCACGCCGTCCACGATGAGATGAGCCATACGAAGAAGTCTGCCGGACCCGTGCAACCGATTCCCGTCGTCGGCACGTTGATAGCGCGACGCTGTGAAGGAGGTGAGCGTGCGGAGCGAGGCGGAGAGCGACTACGTCGATTTCGTGACCCATCACGCCAACGGGCTCTGCCGGACGTCGTACCTGCTGTGCGGCGACTGGCGACGCGCTGAGGATGCCACCCAGGAGGCGCTCATCCGGCTGTACCGGCTCTGGCCGCGGTTGCAGCGCAAAGGCTCTGTCAGCGCCTACGCCCGCAAGGTGGTGGTCTCGACCACCCTCGACGCCCTCCGCCGCCGGTCGAGCACCGAACTGGTCGGCGGCGACAGCTACTTCGCCGCCGAGCCCGATCCGTCGGACCCGCTCGCCATGCTGGAGAACCGCCTGCTGATCACCCAGGCGCTGGCCGAGCTCCCAGAACGCCAGCGGGCCTGCGTAGTACTCCGCTACTTCGACGAGCTCTCCGTCGATGAGACCGCCGAGGTTCTCGGCTGCCGCCCCGGCACCGTCAAGAGCCAGACCCTGCGAGCCCTGGACAAACTCCGCCTCCACCCAGCCCTCGCCGACCTCACCGACTTCGCCGGACTTGGAGGCTGACATGAATGGTCAGCTGAAAGACCTGATGGACCAGGCCTCCGACCGCCTCGACCGCTTCGTTCCGGACATCGAGGACCTCCTGGCGGCCAGCCGGAGGCGGGTGCGCAGACGTCGTCTCGCGAGCGCCGTCGCCGTCCTGGCGGCCGTCGCCATCGTCGCCACCGGGACCACCGTCGCGCTCGACCTCACCGAAGCCATCGAGCCGCCGGTCTCCACCGAACCGACGAACCCGAGCGCACCGAACAAGACACCCGGCCCGGCCCAGAACCGCAATTCGGGCTGCACTCGATCCAACGGTACGGGGGACAACAACGGCTGGGCCTGGCCCGCCGTACTGTTCGTCGACGATCAGTACGGCTCCGCCGCGGTACGGCAGTCGCCGAAGGACCGCACCGTCGTCTTCTGCGTCACACAGACAGTCAAGTGGAGCGCCTATTCCAGCGTGGTGCTCGGCGGGTCGGCGCAAGGCATCCTGCTCCGGAAAACCCCGGCCGGCGTCACGAGGGATGAGGTCAGCCCACGGGCAAGTGTCACCACTGTGTTCGGGCTGGTGCGCAGCGGTATCCCACGCGTCACCGTAGAGACGGAGGACGGCCACGTCGGGCAGGCGACTGTTGCGAACGGCTACTTCGTGTACCGGCGCCACGTTCCCACTCCTTGGCCTGGTCCCGAGCCACACGTCAAGGTCAGGTTCAAGTACGCAGGCGAGGACGAGTACCTCGCCGCCAACAGGTGACCGCGTCCCGTCAGGGATGATGGGCGCATGAGTTCGGGTGTACCGGTCCTGGAGATCGGTGGGAGTCACGTGACGGCAGCGGTGGTACGCCCTGGTGAGTGGGTGGTCGACGGGGTGCATCGGGCCAAGCTGGACTCGAAGCTGCCGGCTGGGGAGATCGTGGCGCAACTGGTGGCGGCGGCCAGGCAGTTGCCGTTGGCAAGTGGGTTGGCGGTGGCGATACCGGGCCCGTTCGACTTCGAGGCCGGCGTCGCGTGGTACCGGCGCGACAAGTTCGCCTCCCTCTACGGCCACGACCTCGGGCAGAGCCTGCGCGACGAACTCGGGCTGGACCGGGTCGTCTTTCTGAACGACGCGGAGGCGTTCACCGTCGGCGAGTGGGGGGCCGGCGTACTGCGGGGGCACGATCGGTGTGCGGGCATCACCGTCGGCACCGGGATCGGGTCGGCCTTCCTCGACGACGGGCGGGCGGTCCGTACGGGCGACGAGGTTCCGCCCGGCGGCGAGCTCTACCGGACGGAGTACGAGGGTCGCGAGATCGAGGAGTGGATCTCCGCGCGGGCGATTCTTCGCTCGTACTTCGACCGGGTCGGCGCGGAGGAGGACGGGATCGGGGTCAAGGAGATCGCCGATCGCGCTCGAGGTGGTGAGGTTGTCGCGCGAGACGCACTGCTGGACGCGTTTGGGGCGTTGTCGGCGGCGCTGGTTCCGTGGTTGGAGCGGTTCGGGGCGACGAAGGTGGTGCTGGGTGGGTCGATCGCCGGCGCCTTCGATCTGGTCGCGTCGGTGTTCCCGTTCGACGTCGCCCCGACCGAGGACGCGGAGCACTCCGCGCTGCTCGGCGCCGCGGCACACTACGAGCGCAGTACGGGCTGAGCCGACCGAGGCCGCGTTGACGGCGGCGCAAACTGACGGCGGCGTGAGTGACGGCGGTGTGAGGTGGCAGCGGCGTGAGGTGACAGCGGCGTGAGGTGACGGCGGCGGAAACTGACGGAGGTGGGGGTTACGGTGGCGGGCATGCCTCCTCGTAAGCCTGCTGCCAAGATCGCCGCGCCCCGGTTGCGCACTCAACTCGACGACAAGGCGCTGACCGCGGACGAGGTGGACGACGAGGACCGCCTCACCGATCTGGCGCTCACCGACCAGGACCTGAGCGACCTCGAGGCCGAGCACCTGGAAATCAGCGGCACGCGGCTGACCCGGTGCAACCTCGGCGGCTCGGACCTGGAGAAGCTGATCGTCGTCGACCTCGAGCTGGACCACTGCGATCTGGCCAACGCACGCTGGTCGGACGCCTCGGGGACACGGGTGGCGATCTCCTCCTCGCGGCTGACCGGGTTCGCCGGGCCCGGGATGAGCCTGCAGCACGCGACGGTGCGGGACTCCGTGCTGGACTTCAGTTCGTTCCGGTTCGCGAAGTTCCACAAGGTCGAGTTCACCGACTGCCGGCTGCAGAACGCGGACTTCGTCTCCGCCGACCTGAGCGGCACGGTGTTCCGGCGCTGCGACCTGACCGCGGTCGAGTTCTCCCAGGTGAGCGCCGCCGGCGCCGTCTTCGTCGACTGCACCTGGGACGGCACCCGCGGCATCGGCAGCCTTTCCGGCGCCACCATCGCCAACTCCTCCCCCATCGACACCCTCGCCGTCACCCTCGCGATGGCCGCCGCCCTCGGCATCAAACTCGGCGACCCCGACGACCTCGACTGAGGCCGCCGGGGCGCCTCGGGGTCAGGCGTTGTAGCCGTCGACCAAGAGCTTCAGCGATGAGGTGGTGTCGGCGGTGATCGTCACAGAGCACTCCCAGGGCGGCGGGGTTTTGGGTGGCCGACTTAATTCAGGCCTTCAAGTAACTCAGACCTTCTCATCCCACCCCGCCGCCCGGCAATGCCTGCCGGGGTGGCGGGCGACGAGATTCAACGGGCCAGATACTTCCGGATGTCGTCGGCGACCTGGGCGCGGTTGACCATGCCGTACTTCTTGAGGATCGCGCTGAGGTGCGTCTTCACCGTGTTCAGGCTGATGCCGAGCTCCGCCGCGAGCTGGTCGTTGTCGAGGTCGTCGACCAGCAGGACGGCCACGCCTTGCTGGGCGCGGGTCAGGCTGGCGTAGCGCCGCTCGGGGCCTTCGTCCGTGTCGAGCATCATCTCGACCAGTTCCGACTGGATCTGCTCGGTGGCGCGCACGAGCCGGCCAAGATGCCCCTGGATCGCGGCGCCCGCGGCCTCCGGTTCGTCCATCGCCTCGATGGCGATCGCCCGCAGCGACGCGATCTGGTGCCCGAGGTACTCCATCACCCGGTCGGAGGTCAGCAGGTTCGGCCCCTCGTCGCCGGCCGGCAAGCGGCGCAACGCCTCTAAGTCCTCACCCTCGCGGGTCAGCACCCGCGCCACCAGTCCGGCCAACCACTCGAACGCGCGGACCGCGTTGTCGTCGTAGCTGTTCGGCTGGTAGCTGTGCATCGAGAGCATGCCGAACAACCGGTCCGCCCCGCCGTCACCCGAGCGGAAGATCGGCACGGTGACGGCATCCGCCGAGGCCCGGGTGGTGTCGCCGATGGGAACACCTGAGCGCAGTACGGCGCCGTTGTCGTAGGCGAGGCGGTAGGTCTGGCGGTGCTTCAGCAGCCAGGCCGTCTGGCCGTTCGGGCCGAAGGTGTGGGTGTCCGGGTCGATGTACTGGCCGGAGTCGTAGCCATAGGGGTAGCGGACCCGGTTCGCGCCGTGCAGGAAGCCGACGTAGAAGGTGTCGACCCGGGCGATCTTGCCGGCCACCGCGCGGACGTAGTCGTACAGGCCGTAGTGGTCGCCCCGATACAGCGACTGGATCTTGTGGTACGCCTCGCGCAGGATGATCGCCGTCTCGGCATCCACCCGCAGCGGGACGGGCCGGTCAGCAGTCATGGGTCCGCGATTTCCCCTGCAGCTCGTCCACTTCCCTCGCACTTCGAACTATGCCCGGGTCCGGCAGAGCTGCCAAGGGATCAGGAGGTGAGGCGTTTCCAGCTGGCCGGATCACCCCAGACGGACCGCGGATCCAGGTAGGGCCGGATCAACGCGGTCAGCTCGGCGTCGTCCTCGCCCTTCAACTGGTCCGAGGCGATCTTCCGGGCGACGCCGGCCAGGAAGTCGGCGACCTGAATGCCGGAGTGGATGAACGAGTCAACCAATTCGAGCCTGGCCAGTCTCGCACCGAGCCGCAACTGCTCGATTCGCTCCGGCCACAAGGTGGTCTGGCGGTCATGGGCGACTGCGACCGGTTCGTCGTGCCCCCAGTACTCGACCGCGCGGGCGATTGCGGGAAGCAACGGATCGAGCGGCGGGATCATCCGCGGCAGCTCGAACAGCTTCGCGCGGACCTCCTCGGCATACTCCCTCGACTGCCGCAACGCGGTCAGGGTCGCGTCCTCGAACTCCAGCTTGTCGAGGCTCTGGAAGAAGTTCGGCACCACGTCGGGGTAGTCCCGTACTCGTAGGAGGTAGTTGCCGGCGGCGAGGAAGTCTTCCCACGCAGTACCGCCCGTACTGCGCCCCGCGGCGTACAGGTCGTCCGGCGCGAGCCCGACCAGGTGCTCGGTGAGCCGCGCGACCAGGAAGTACGTCTTGTCGACCAGCAGCACCTGCGCGTTGCCCAGCACGGGTCCTTCCGGGCCGAGTAACCACAGCAGCACTGGCCGGTGCTTCGACCTCTGGAGGTGATTCGCCTTGTAGACCGTCGCGGGAGAACGGATCCTGCGCCGCAACTCGGCGACACACTCCGCGGCCGCGGCCTCGTCCAGCACCACACTGGCGTGGGCGAAGACGTCGGTGACCCCACCGACCAGCTTCTCGCCCTCATAGCCGGACTCGTCGCAGGCGATCTCGACGAGGCTCATCCCCCGACTGTCTCACTGCGGGGAGTCCACCGCAGCAGGGTTTTCATTCCTCGCGGGTCGCGCTTCGCGACCGCGGCGGTGCTTCGCGCCCGCGGTGTTGCCTCGCGCCGCGGTGGTGCTTCGCGACCGCCGTGTTGCCTCGCGCCGCGGTCGCGCTTCGCGACCGCGGGTGGTGAGGACGAGCGCTTCCCTGTACGCCGGCGTTCCGTCGTCGGGTCGAGCTCACCACCTCGCCGAGCCCACCCGTCTCAGTCCACCGTCGGCCGGGCCACCAGATCCTCGACCGAACTCCTCACCACCACCCGCGACCGCCTTGCACCGAGCCCACCAAGCCCCCCGCGCGGCCCCGGCTTTCCCCCCGCTTCCCCCTGAGTGACCCCAACCTTGTCACCCTCCGTACAACCTGCCCATCCCCCACCGAATGAGGCTCCGCCGAGCTCGCCCTCATTCCCAGGGTGAGGCGGCGTACGCAGTACAAGTGAAGAGGCCGGCCCCCTGTCGGAGACCGGCCTCTCGGTGACTATGGATCAGGCGAGGTCGAAGCGGTCGAGTTCCATCACCTTGACCCAGGCGGCGACGAAGTCCTCGACGAACTTCTGCTGAGCGTCGTCGCTCGCGTAGACCTCGGCGACGGCGCGCAGTTCGGAGTTCGAGCCGAAGACCAGGTCGGCGCGGCTGCCGGTCCATTTGACCTCGCCGGTGGCGAGGTCGCGGCCCTCGAAGGTCTCCGCGTCCTTCGACGTCGGCGTCCACTCGGTGCCGAGGTCGAGCAGGTTCACGAAGAAGTCGTTGGTCAGCGAGCCGGAGTTCTCGGTGAAGACGCCCAGCGGGGAGTGCTGGTAGTTCGCGCCGAGGACCCGGAGGCCGCCGACCAGGACGGTCAGTTCGGGCGCGCTCAGGGTCAGCAGGTTCGCCTTGTCGAGCAGGAGGTACTCGGCCGGGAGCCGGTTTCCCTTGCCGACGTAGTTGCGGAAGCCGTCCACGGCCGGCTCGAGCGCGGCGAACGAGTCGACGTCGGTCTGCTCCTGCGACGCGTCGGTACGACCCGGCGTGAACGGGACCACGACGTCGTACCCGGCGTTCTTGGCGGCCGCTTCGACGGCGGCGGACCCGGCCAGCACGATCAGGTCGGCCAGGGAGATCTGCTTGCCGCCGGGCTGGGCCGCGTTGAAGGACTCCTGGATGCCTTCGAGCGTACGCAGTACGGTCGCGAGCTCGTCAGGGTTGTTCACCTCCCAGCCGGCCTGCGGCTGCAGGCGGATCCGGGCACCGTTGGCGCCGCCCCGCTTGTCGCTGCCACGGAACGACGACGCCGACGCCCACGCGGTGGAGACCAACTGGGAGACGGACAGACCCGAGGCGAGGATCTGCGCCTTGAGCGCGTTGACCTCGTTCTCACCGACCAACTCGTGGGTCACGGCCGGCAGCGGGTCCTGCCAGATCAGTACCTCGGACGGGACCTCCGAGCCGAGGTAGCGAACGATCGGGCCCATGTCACGGTGCGTCAGCTTGAACCAGGCGCGAGCGAACGCGTCCGCGAACTCCGCGGGGTTCTCCAGGAAGCGCCGCGAGATCTGCTCGTAAATCGGGTCGACGCGCAGCGCCAGGTCGGTCGTCAGCATCGTCGGCGCGACCCGCTTCGACGAGTCGTGCGCGTCCGGCACGGTCTCCGCGCCGGCGCCGTCCTTCGGTCGCCACTGGTTCGCCCCCGCGGGGCTCTTGAACAGCTCCCACTCGTAGCCGAACAGGATCTCGAAGAAGCTGTTGTCCCAGCTGATCGGGGTGTCGGTCCAGATCCCCTCGAGCCCGCTGGTGATGGTGTCCGCGCCCTTGCCGGTGCCGAAGGTGTTCTTCCAGCCCAGGCCCTGCTCCTCGAGCGGAGCGCCCTCGGGCTCGGCACCGACGTACTGCTCGGGGTCGGCCGCACCGTGAGTCTTGCCGAAGGTGTGCCCACCGGCGATCAGCGCGACGGTCTCCTCGTCGTTCATCGCCATCCGGCCGAAGGTCTCGCGGATGTCCCGGGCCGAGGCCAGCGGGTCCGGGTTGCCGTTCGGGCCTTCCGGGTTCACGTAGATGAGACCCATCTGTACTGCGCCCAGCGGCTTCTCGAGCTCGCGGTCACCCGTGTAGCGCTCGTCTCCGAGCCAGGTGGTCTCCGGACCCCAGTACACGTCCTCGTCCGGCTCCCAGACGTCGGCGCGACCACCGGCGTACCCGAAGGTCTTGAAGCCCATCGACTCCAGCGCCACGTTGCCGGTGAGGATCATCAGGTCGGCCCAGGACAGCTTCTGGCCGTACTTCTTCTTGACCGGCCACAGCAGCCGGCGGGCCTTGTCGAGGTTGCCGTTGTCCGGCCAGCTGTTCAGCGGCGCGAACCGCTGCTGCCCGGCGCCGGCGCCACCGCGGCCGTCGCTGATCCGGTACGTCCCGGCGCTGTGCCACGCCATCCGGATCATGAACGGGCCGTAGTGCCCGAAGTCGGCCGGCCACCAGTCCTGCGAGGTGGTCAGCACCTCCGCGATGTCCCGCTTCACCTCGGCCAGGTCGAGGGTCTTGAACGCCTCGGCGTAGTCGAACGACTCACCCAGCGGGTTCGAGACGGCGGGGTTCTTGGCGAGGATCTTCAGGTTGAGCTGGTTCGGCCACCAGCCACGGTTCGCGCTGCCGCTCGTCGGGTGCGGCGCACGGCTGCCGTGCGCGACCGGGCAGCCGCCCTGCCCGCCCTCGCCCTGGCTCTCCGGACTCGACTCTCCGGGCATCGGCTGGTGGTTTTCAGTCATGCGTTTCCTTCCGGGACGTTATTCGGTGGTGGAGCATTCAGCACAGAGACCCCAATAGATGACCTCGGCCTCGTCGATCACGAAGCCGCTGTCATCGGAGGCGGTCAGGCACGGCGCAGGCCCGACGGCACAGTCGACATCGGCGATGGCGCCGCACGACCGGCAGATGACGTGGTGGTGGTTGTCCCCAACCCGCGACTCGTACCGGGCCACGGACCCGGACGGCTGAATACGCCGTACCAGCCGGGCGGCGGTGAGCGCGGCCAGACAGTCGTAGACAGCTTGGTGGGAGACCTCGGGGAGATCCCGGCGCACAGCACCGATGATCGAGTCCGTGTCGGCATGTGGGTAGGCGTGGACCGCGGTCAGTACCGCGACCCGCGGCCGCGTGACCCGCAACGCAGCGTCCCGCAACATCTGCTGCAGTTCGGGGCTGGTCGGCACGCCCGAATCCTGCCGTCTTTTCTGGAACCAGTCAAGATTCTGGTTTGGCCGGGCGCGTCATCTCGCGCGGCGACCGCGGCGACCGCGAGGGCAGGGTGGGGCTGGCCGGGGATGCCCCGGGAAGGCCGGGACGGGCCGGGACAGTTGGAACGGCATTTCCGCAGGTCAGCGCGCTTTTGCCGGCCCGATCGTCACCAGCGCCCCGAAAACGGCACCAGGGCACGCCGTCCTGAGCTTTACCCCTGCCATCGCCGTGGGTAACTTCCCCATAACGCACGTGCAAATGCACGTGCATCTCGCCGCCCGCTCAGTCTCGCCGCCCTCCGCGCGGCAGGAAGCTTGGAGGAAGCAATGTCCCGCAACCCTCGCCCCGTGCGCCGTCCGCGCCGGCCAACCGTGGTGCTGGTGATCGTCGTGCTGGCACTTCGGATCGCCGTCTTCGTCGCGGTACTGGGTCTGGCTGCCGCCCTACTCCGGCGGGGACAGGAACTCTCGGTCGTCGTCAGCTCGATCGCTCTGCTTGCCACCGCGGCCGCGGCCGCCGGTACCGCGCTCACGCGCAACGTGCTCAGCAGCGCCACCGGCCGGTGAACCCCGATGTCAGCGCAAGCCCCCGAACTGAGCCGCACCACGCGACAGGACTACTTGCCTGAGTTCGCCCTCCTGCTGAAGCAGGCTCGCCTCGCCTCGGGCCTGACCGTTCGCCAACTGGCGAAGGTGGTCGGCCTCGACCACACCCAACTCGTCCGGGCCACCGACGGCAAGCGCCTCTCGAGGTGGCCGCTCATCAGCGCCTACCTGAACGGCTGCGGCGTCGGCGGCGGCGTGCTCTATTCCTGGTGGGAACTCTGGAGCACCACCCGCAGCGTCCATCTAAGACTGCAGAACCACCCACTAGGCCACCCCGACGACGACTGGTACTGGCAACAAGCCGACCAGTCCTGGCAGCGAGCACTGGAAGGCCTCCGCGCCCCCGACCCTCTAGTCATCAGACTCCGCCAGGTCAGCACACTCCAAGAACTAGGTGTCTCCCTGGGCGCCCTGGCCGGCCGCAACGGCACCGACTCCGTCCGCCAGGTCGAAGCCGACACCAACATCCCCAAGTCCACCCTCCACGCCTGGTTCACCGGCAAACGCAAACCAGACCCCACCCGCCTCCGCGAGGTCGTCGCAGCCTTAGGCGCCACCAGATCCGAACAGATCGAATTCAAAGAAGCTCTAGTGCGAGCCACCAGCACCACCTGCCCCAACAACCACCCCCAAACAAACAAGCCCTGCGCCCTAGGCGAACTCCACAAAGGCCACCACCGCACCCCCGAAGGCCACCAGTGGCTGGAAGACGACGAGCCAGACCCCATCAACCGCCCGAGAACCTGGCTGACCCAACCCCACCTGAACTCCGCCGGCCCTCACTGGTAACAGATGCCAAAGGCAACAACCCCAGCCAGCACCCGCGCCATACGGAGAGCCCCGGCCACAACCGCGGGCCTTCCCAGCGACCCCAGCCCCAGCAAGGGGGGTGCGGGTGGCGAAGCCCCCGCCCGCGGCGCGAAGCGCCGCACAAATAACCAGGCGGCGAGCTCCACGCTTTCCGTGGACACACGCCGCCAGCCGCCTGGTGGAGCTGAGGGGATTCGAACCCCTGGCCTCTTCGTTGCGAACGAAGCGCGCTACCAACTGCGCCACAGCCCCAGGTTGTCGCTTGGTGCCTTGCGACCGCGAAACTCTAACACGCAAAGCGGCGCGGCCTGAAACTGGGATCAGTCGCCGACCGCCCGGCGGATCTCCGGCTCCTCGAGCGGGGCAGGCGCAGGCTCCGGTACGACAGGGGCCGCCTCGGGCTCGGGGTCCGCGGTACGGGCTGAGGAGAAGACCTCGGGGCCGGACAGGCTGATCGTCCGGACCGTCCGGTCCGGCGCCTTCTCCTTGAGAACGTACGTCGGCAGCGTCACCGGCACCGGGTCCCACAGGCCTTCGGCGGCAGGCTCGGGCTTCTTCTCGACGACGACGGGCTCCGGCTCGGGGAGCTTGACCTCGATCGTCATCTCGTGGTCCGGCGACGTGACGGGTGCCGTCGCCGGGCCGCGGTCGTGGTGTGCTTCGGCGCGGGCACGACGCTCGGCCGCCAGGGCCACCCGCTCGCGGGCCTGGCGACGCAACTGCACCCGGGTGAGCACGACGAAGGCGACGATCAGGGTGGCCGGCATCGCGACCGTCCACCAGAGCAGGATGCCCAGGCCGGCCAGCGCGGTCACCGACAACAGCGAAAGAGTCAGGATCGACAGGACCCGCCGGCGGCGCATAGCGGCCACCCGGCGGGCTCGGTTCGGGACGTGTCGCGTCGGCGGCGACGGATCCGACCCGACGTCATCGGAAGAGGATTCGGAAGACGACGACGAACCCGGAGGTCGGACGACGTACCGCGAGCGCGCCTGCACGTCGGTCTGCCGGGACAGAACGCGCGCGGCCGACGACGAGTACTTCTCCGCCGAGCGGCGCCGGCTCACCTCGTCGTTGCGCTTCAGCAGCATCGGGACGAGGTAGGCGGCCCACGCGGCGACGATCGCCACATAGATCAGCCCTGTCGTCCCCATGCGACGACGCTAAGACCACGAACGGGTCACGTCCGGTATGTGGGCCGGTGTGTCGCAAGAAGACTCGTGTGACTGGTGTGAATAGGCACGCAGCGTGATCAGGTCAGTCGTGCTACCAGCCCGGGCCCGACTTCCTCCACGTTCAGGGCGAAGATGCGATGGTCCCGCCACTCTCCGTCGATGTGCAGGAAGCGCGGCCGTTCCCCTTCGTAGCGGAAGCCCAGTTTCTCGACCACGCGCAGACTTGCCTTGTTCTCGGGGCGGATCGCGACCTCGATGCGATGCAGGCCGAGGGTGAACCAGCAATGGTCCGCCGCCAGCGCCACTGCCGTCGGAACGATCCCGCGGCCGGCGTACTGCTCGTCGATCCAGTAGCCGAGGTTCGCCCAGCGGGCCGATCCGTAGGTGATGCCCGACACCGTCAACTGCCCGACCAGCGGCCGCTTCGCGCGACTACCCGCGCCGGCGGCACCGGCGTACGTGATGACGAAGGGGAGCATCCGGCCGTATCGGGCTTGGCGGTTCCAGTCGCGGGCCATGGCCCGGAAAGTGCGTGCTCCGTCGTCTGCACCGGGCGGTTGCGTCGCGTCCCAAGGACGCAGCCAACTGATGTTCCGTTGGCGTGCAGCGCTCCATTCGGCGCCGTCAGAGGCCTTCAGGGGCCTGAGTCCGACCTGCCCGTGGTGGAGTTCCACGGGCCAGTGCACGACCGCCATCAGTCCTGATCCGTCCGCGGGTGGTCCCCACCGCGCACCTGGTCGACAGCGTGCCGCAGGATCGGCTGCAGCACCGTGAGCCCGTCTTTGACACCACCACGTGAGCCGGGCAGGTTCACGATCACCGTCTTGCCGGCCACTCCGGCCAGTCCTCGCGACAGCGCGGCAGTAGGAATCCCCTGGGCTACGCCATAGGCACGGATGGCCTCAGCGATCCCGGGGATCTCCAGCTCGAGCACAGCCGCAGTACGCTCCGGCGTCTCGTCCGTAGGCGAGATACCCGTACCACCTGTCGTCAGTACTACGTCGTACGACGCCTCTACCGCCGCGACCAGGGCCTCCCCGACAGGAGCCCCGTCGGGCACGACCTTCGGCCCGTCGACCTCGAAACCCCACTCAGCCAGGCGTTCCGCGATCAGCGGACCAGTGGTGTCGGTGTAGACCCCGGCAGCGGCCCGGTTCGAGATGCTGACGACCAGAGCTCTCACGGTCTCTCCCAGTGCCCGGTCTTGCCGCCTTCTTTCAGCTCCACCCGTACGTCGGACAGCACTGCCGCCGGGTCGAGCGCCTTCACCATGTCGATGACGGCCAGTCCCGCGACGGCGACCGCGGTCAGCGCCTCCATCTCGACACCTGTGCGGTCGGTCGTCTTCACGGTGGCAACGATCAGTACTGCGTCGTCCGCCACCTCCAGGTCGACTTTGGCCCCGGTGATCGCGATCGGGTGGCACAGCGGCACCAGGTCAGGGGTCTTCTTCGCCCCCATGATCCCGGCGATTCGCGCCACCGCCAGCGCGTCACCCTTCGGTACGCCGTCGCCCCGCAGTGCCGCGACCACCTCGGCCGAGACATAAACCTTGCCAGAGGCAACCGCTCGGCGGGCCCCGGTCTCCTTCGCGGAGACGTCGACCATCCGGGCGGCGCCGGCGGCGTCCACGTGGGTCAGCCCCCCGGCCGATTCGGTCATCCGGTCTCCTCGTCCAGCAGCCAGAGTTCGGCACTGTCGCCGGCCCGGACGGTGGTGACGTCCTCGGGTACCACGATCAGCGCGTTCGAGCGGCTCAACCCGCCGAGCAGGTGCGAGCCGTGGCCGCCGACTGTACTGGCCATCCACCCCTCGTCGCCGGAGGTGGCCGCTGCGCGGACGAACTGGCGCCGCCCGGCCGGTGACGAGAATCCGTCGAGCACGATCCCCTGCACGGTCGGCCGGCGGTACGGCATCGCGCCCATCAGCTTGCGCAGCGCGGGCCGGACGAACACCTCGAACGACACGTACGCCGAGACCGGGTTGCCCGGCAGGGTGAAGATCGGCACCTCGTCGTCGCCCATCACGCCGAAGCCCTGCGGCTTGCCCGGCTGCATCGCGACCTCGGGGAAGTCGATCGTGCCGAGCTTGGTCAGGACCTCCTTGACCACGTCGTAGACGCCCTTGCTGACGCCACCGGAGGTGATCACCAGGTCGGCGCGGACCAACTGGTCCGACAGCGTGTCCATGATCTTCTTCGGGTCGTCGTCCACGATGCCGACCCGGTAGACGACGGCCCCGGCCTGTCGGGCCGCCGCCGCGAGCGTGTAGCTGTTGGAGTCGTAGATCTGCCCCTCGCCCAGCCGGGTGCCCGGCTCGCGGAGCTCGGCGCCGGTGGACACGATGACCACCCGCGGCCGGGGGCGGACGGTGACGCGCGCCCGGCCGACCGCCGCGAGTACGGCGATCTGCCGCGGCCCGAGCACGGTGTCGCGGTCCATCACCTTGTCACCCGCCTGGAGGTCCTCGCCGGCCCGGCGTACGGAGGCTCCTTGCTGCGGCTGCTGCGCGATCCGGACAGTGGCGGTTCCACCGTCGGTCCACTCGACCGGTACGACGCTGTCGGCGCCGCGGGGCATCGGTGCACCCGTCATGATGCGTACGCAGGTACCGGCGGTCACCACGATGGGCTCACTCCGCCCAGCGGCGATCTCGCCGACCACTGGCAGGGTGATCGGGTTCTCTTGGCTGGCGCCGGCCAGGTCCTGCGCCTGCACCGCGTAACCGTCCATGGCCGAGTTGTCGAAGCCCGGGAGGCTCACGGGCGACACGACGTCCTCGCAGATCACCAGCCCGAGCGCCTCCATCAGCGGCTGCTCGAATGGCGGCAGGGGCCTCACCCTGCCGAGTACTGCTTCCAGATGCTGGTCAACGCTCCGTCTCACGCAGGCGACTCTAGTCGCTCGGGGTAGGCGGCCAGACCGTGCGTAGGTTCGCCGCGGTCGCTCAGCGCAGCAGGAACTCCGTGACGGTCTGCCGCACGGTGCCCGCTCCACCGACCTGCAGGGAGTGCCCGCCGTCCGGTACTACGACCAGTTGTGACCCTGGGATGTCCCGGTGAGCTTCGCGCGCCCAGACGAGCGGAGTACCGAGGTCGCGCTCGCCGTGGAGCAGCAAGGCGTTGACACCCACCAGTGACAACCGGTGCACCTCCCGGTCCTTGACCTTGGGCCAGTACTCGCACATCACCATTAACCCGTTCCCTCGCGCCGTCGCGGCGTTGAAGGGCCATAGCTGGGCAGGAGTCAGTCTGTTGACTGCCTTGTCCGCCTTACGCGCCCGTGACTGCTCGGCCGACTGTGCTCCACCCCAGGGGAAGTCCACGTCGAGGCAGAGGGTCGACGCCTGAATCCCCTGGCTGTACTGCGAAGCCGGCGCCTGGCTGAACCTGTCGACCAGTGCAAGGAGGTCCCTCAGCCTGGTGTTGTCGCCGGCCGCCGCAGCGTGCAGTGCCTCCGGGGCGAAGAGGAAGCGAGCGGGATCGGCGTAGCTCATCATCGTGACCATCTCGAGCAGTCGCGGTCCGAGGGCCGGGTCACGCTGCAGCACGGAAGCCAGGTCGGCGGCCGGATCGCCTGGGCAGTTGCGGCCGGGAGTGGTGCAGACATCACGCAGTACGCGGGCGAACTCGCCAAAGGTCTCCGCCAACTCAGCGTGGAACGAATCAACCGGTACAACCGAGTCGAGCACGAGGTGGGTGACTCTGGACCGGTGAGCGGCGGCGTAGCGCTGGGCTGTGTAGGTGCCGTAGGAGACACCGTTGACAGCCCAGCGGTCCACCTTCAGGGCCCGCCGGAGGTCCTCGTAATCTGCTACGGAGTCTGTCGTCGCGTAGTGCTCTCGGTCGGCGCCTAGGGTCGCCGCACAAGCCAGTACTGCGGCGCGGCTCGGCACCCGGAGGTCCGCACCGCCGCGCTCGTTCTGTAGCTCTGGGCAGTTCAGTGCGTTCGCGCCGGTGCCTCGTTGGTCGAGCATGACGATGCGGTAGTCGTTCTTGATGCCTTCGAACGCCTGGAGCACGCGCGGCGCGAGACTCGGCCCGGGCTGGCCGGGGTCGCCGGTGAGCATCAGCATGGTGCGGTCAGCCTCTGGGTTGCCTGCCACCAGCACCGGCAGGTCGAGGGTCTTGCTCCGTGGATCACTCCGATCGAGCCGAACAGTCAGTTCGCCACATAGATAGGTAGCGAGCTCAGGCTGAACACACTGGCTGAGCCCAGTCCACCCCGTCCCCGTGCCGACAGTTGAGCTCGCCTGGGCGGAGCTTCCACCCAACAGCAGGGCGGCGGTCAGGGTGGCTGCCGTCAGGAGGACGGAGTGGCGGTGTCGGCGCATCGTGGGCTCCAAACCGGTCGGGCGCTGGTGGCTCACCTCACCCCGGTCGCGGCCTCGACCGCCATCCATTCGAGACCTTCGAACTCTCCCGAGGCGACCCCACCGCGGGCGATGATGAGCCGCGGGAGGACTGAGATGATCCGGCTCGGCCTGAACGACCACCAGTTGTCCACACTGCGCTTCACAGTGTCACCGCTGATGCACGTCATCCACGCGGTCCTGTGGATCCAGCAGCGTCCACACCAACCACCGGCGTGGCTACCGAGGCGCTGGTCGCAGGTGTCGCCCCGGAGTCGCGCTTTACTGCTCGACCTGATCGATCCCGCGACGCACTCTGTCCCGGACTTCCTTATCCCGCTCACCGACCAGTACCGGCCGAGCGCCGAGGCCGAACTGGCTGCGGTCGCCGCAACTCCCCTCGACGACCTGCGCGCGCACCTGCGCCTCACCTACCAACTGGGACCGGTCGACGAACGCTTCGCCGGCCACATGGGCGTGGTACCGGCTGTTGCGGCGAAGTGGCGCAAGGCGCCGAGCAAACTGGTCGCGGGGGCGTGGGGCGGGCAGAGCGGTCCGTTGCTGGCTGCCGCCGAGCAGGCTCTGCGCGAGGCCTGGCAGGTGCTGCTGGCGCCCACCTGGCCGGTGATCCGATCGGTGACCGAGACCGACGTGATGCATCGCCTGCAACTGGTGAAGTCCGCCGGCATGTCCTCAGCCGCCCTCGAACTCGTCGACGGCGAGGAGTGGGACGGCCGAGCGGCACAGCTCGATTCGCCGCTGGAGGTCGACCTGACGCGGCTGCGCCACCGCATTGTCCTGGCGCCTTCGGTACTGCTCGACGGCGGCCGTTCCCTGGTCGTCTCCGGCGACGAACTACTGGTCGGCTACCCCTGCCGCGCCCGCGCGCTCGTCATCGGACCCCACGCGACCGGCGTGGCATCCCAGGAGAGCGCCGCCGAAGGGCTGGGAACTCGCCATCGTCTGATCGCCGCCCTCGAGGTCCCCCAACCCGGCCACAGCCTGGCTGCTCGCCTCGGGTTGTCCAAGGCCACCGTCTCGTACCACCTCGGGCGACTACACAGCAGCGGTCTGGTCGAGCGCCGCCGCCTCGGCCGCGAGGTGTACTACGCCAGAACCCCCGCCGCGGACCGGCTCACGACACCGCCTCGGGATGCGCGCCCCACACCATCCTGATGTCCGGCACGCGCTCCTCGTTGGCAGCCCCGTCGGTACGGCGTACTTCAGTGAACCCGTGGCGCTTGTAGAAGGCCTGGGCTCGGGTGTTGATCTGGAAGGTCCACAGAGCGAGTCCACCCGGCCGCAGGTCCTTCGCCAGGTCCACCAGCGTCGAGCCGACCCCCTGGCCCGCCACCTCCGGGTCGACGTACAACTGGTCGAGGTCATCCCCGTCCAGCGTCAGTACTGCGACGATCCGCTCAGAGTCGAGCGCTACCCAGGTCTGCCCGTCCGGCAGCAGCACGTCGGCGAACCAGCCGCGTACCTGCTCCTCGCTGTGGATCGCCGGCGGCAACTGCGCGCCCGGAGCATGCCGGGACCGCCACCAGACCGCGGCTGCCTCGTCCGTGTCGGACGGCTCGAGCGGCCGGACCCAGACGTCATCCACGAAGCTCGGTCCCGTCCTCGATCTGCCTCCGCTCGCCGGCCGGCACGTCCAGCTCGACCTCGCCGATGATCACCACATCCTTGCCGAAGGCAACATCACCGCGGACCTCGAGCCGGTCGGCCAGCAGCAACGACGGCGCCCCGGCCGGGAACCGCGCCTCGAAGTCGGCCAGGATCTTGTAGTACTCCGGGTCGAGGTCGACGTACGGCTCGTCGCCCTCGTGCCGGGTGGTCAGGTCGCCGCTCTCGTCCAGGTCGTACACGTCGGAGCGCAGTACGAGCAGGTCGTTCGTCGTCTTCACCGGCTTGAACCGGCTCCGGTCCACGACCACCGCCTGGGACCCCTCGAAGGTCTCGATCGCGGTCCCCATCGCGGTCTCCAGCTGGATCACCTGGGGCGAGTCCGAGTCGGCCGGGTCGACGGTCTTGTGGTTCACGATGATCGGCAGGCCGAGCACGCCGTCGTGACCAGCCATCAGGTCGGCCAGCCGGTCGAGGTCGATCCAGAGGTTGTTCGTGTTGAAGGTCTTGTGCCGACTGACATCCTGGAAGTGCTTCGCGTCGTCGGCGTGCACCTGGGCACTGTCGCGCAGGATCAGCCGGCCGTCGGACTTGCGGACCGCCACGTGGCCGCCCTTGCGGTCCGACCTGGTCCGGCGGCAGACCTCCATCCCGAACGGCACGTCGTGCTCGGCCATCCAGGCGGCGATCCGGCCGTCCGGGGTGGCGCCGAGGTTGTCGGCGTTGGAGATGAACGCGTGCTTGAAGCCCCGCTCGCGCAGTACGTCGAGCGTGCCGGACGCGACCAGTGCCGTGTAGAGGTCGCCGTGGCCGGGCGGGCACCAGGCGAGCTCGGGGTCGTCGGGCCACTCCGCCGGGGTGAGGTCGTCGGCGAGCAGCTTGGGCTCCATGTTCTGCATGAAGTCGAGCGGGATCCCGTCCACCGGCAGGTCGGAGTACTCACGCAGTACTGCCAGGGACTCGTCCTTGGTGCGGAAGGAGTTCATCAGGACCAGGGGCAGCTCGACGTCGTACGCCCGGCGGGTGGCGAGGATCTGCCGGGCGATGATGTCGAGGAAGCTCAGGCCGTCCTTGACCGGCAGCGCCGACTTCGGCCCGGTGACGCCCATCGATGTCCCCAGGCCGCCGTTCAGCTTGATCACGACGGTCTCGGCGAGCGCCGCCCGTCGGGCGTCGGCGTCCGGGTCGAGATTGTCGAGGTGTGGCAGCTCGCCCACCGGGTCGATGTCGTCCTCGCGGATCGCGCCCTGCTGACCCGACTCGAGTAACCGGTAGTAGTGCGAGAAGACCTTGATCGCGACCTCGGCCGCGCCAGCCGCGCGCATCTTCTCCTGTGCCTGCTGAAGTCCTGCCTCACTCATGGACCAACCCTAGGGGACGCGATGTAACCGCGGGGTTAGATGGGTATGGCTGATCATTCCCCGCTCGCGCAGCACGCGGGGAATGATCAGCCATACCCCGATCACTCCTGGTCATAGGATCGCGCTGTGTTCTCCCCCAAGGCGGCTCTGCGCCACGAACTGTTGGCCGCCCGGCAGGCGGCCGCCGCGCCGACCGGTCCCGGGCTGCTGGCCACGGCCCGCGAGCAGGCGGAGGTAGTGGCTGCCGGGAGAATCGCGCTCTACGTCTCGATGGGCGTCGAACCCCAGACCGGCCCCCTGATCGACTGGCTGCTCGCCTCCGGCCGCGAGGTGCTCCTGCCGGTCCTGTACGCCGACAACGACCTGGGCTGGGGTATCGCGCCGGGCGCGGCTGACCTGGTTCCCGGGCGGCTCGGGCTGTCCGAGCCACCGGTCGACCTCGGGGCCGACGCGATCACCACGGCCGAACTGGTGATCTGCCCCGCGCTCGCGGTGGACCTCAACGGAGTACGGCTCGGGCGAGGCGGTGGTTCGTACGACCGTGCTCTCGCCCGCGTCTCCCCCGGTACGCCGGTCTGGGCGATCGTCCGGGACGCCGAGATCGTCGAGTCCCTGCCGGCGGATCCCCACGATCGGCCGGTGCACGCGGCTCTCACTCCCACCCGCCTGGTGCGACTGGCTCGCGGTAACTAACGGGCTGTCACCGAGCTGCGCCGGCAGGATGTCCCGATCCCGACCGTGGGTGGGGCCTACATTGTGGTCAGACTTCGAGGACGCGACGCTCGGGCCGGTCTAGTGGGATCTGGCATTGTTCCGCGCCGCGATCAACGAGGTGAGAGGAGAGGTCGGATGCTCAACCGCCTGAACGATGCAGTCCGCTCCCACGTCGACCGCGGCGAACTCGCCGGCGCCATCACGCTGGTAAGCCACGCCGGCAAACCCCACATCGAGACCTTCGGCAACCTCGCCTTCCCCGGCAACACCGGCAGCGGCAGCCACGGCGCCCTCTCCACCGCCGGCGACGAGGACAGCAGCGGCGCCCAGCGCCTGGGCGACGGCGGGGTGATGCGGCGGGACAGCTTGTTCCGGGTGGCGTCCTTCACGAAGCCGATCGTGGCTGCGGCGACGATGATGCTGGTCGACTCCGGGCGTCTGTTCCTCGACGATCCGATCGGCGAACTCCTCCCCGAACTCGCCGAACCACGAGTACTGCGGCAGCCAGATGGCCCCCTGGACGACACCGTTCCGGCGGCGCGCCCGATCACCGTGCACGATTTACTGACCTTCCGAATGGGATTGGGCGAGACCGACCACCCAGAGATCCGGCAGCGCGAGGAGGAATTGGAGCTGCGGACCTTCGGACCACCCAAGCCCCGCTCCCCCTTGGAACCCGACGGGTGGATCCAGCGACTCGGCACCCTGCCGCTGCAGTATCAGCCGGGCGAGCGCTGGCAGTACTCGACCGGCTCGCACCTGCTCGGAGTACTGATCGCGCGAGCGGCCGGGATGCCGCTGGAGGATTTCCTGCGTGAGCGGTTGTTCGAGCCGCTGGGAATGATCGATACCGGCTTCACCGCCACCGATCCGGATCGGCTGACGACCGCCTACCTCGACGACGAGGTGTTCGACACCGCGACCGAGAGCCAGTGGTCCGAGCCGCCGTCGTTCCCGGACGGATCCGGCGGACTGATCTCGACAGTCGACGACTTCCACGCCTTCACCCAGATGCTGCTTGCCGAGGCAACGGAATCCTCTCACCCGAAGCGGTGCGGCAGCTGACCACGGACCACCTGACCGCCGAGCAACGAGAGGCAGCCGCAGGATTCCTCGGTGGCGACGGGTGGGGTCTGGGCCTGTCCGTCGGCGGCGGACGCTACGGCTGGGCCGGCGGGCTCGGCACAATGTGGTCGACCGCGCCGGAGCAGCAGACCGTCGTGCTGCTGCTGACCCAGCGCGCACTCTGGACCTGGCCGCCCACCCTCTTCGAAGCCTTCGAAACCGCCTTCCAGCCTTCGTAGTTCTCAGGTTCCGCTAGTTCTCAGGTTCCGCTAGTTCTCATGTTCCGCTAGTTCTCAGGTTTGCTGAAGGTGAGCGTGTGCTCCCTGGCTGCCTCGACCGCGCCCTTGGTGAAGGCCCACGGCAGCGTCTCGCCGCGCACCCACAGGTCGGTCTGATCCGTGTAGTTCGACGTGAACGCGTGCCCGGAGACACCGGTCAGGTTGATCCAGCGCGACTTGTCGAAGTCGGACAGATCGACCACCATCCGCATCGACGGAGTCGCGGTCACCGTGTACCCCTTCGAGGCGTCCCAGGCCGTCGCGTCGACCGTGGACGAGCCGCCGCCGAGCTCGTACGGGCCGCGGTTGAACAGCTTGTCCACCACACCGATGCCGGACTGGCCCATCGTTTGGTTGGTCAGAGTCAGCTTGTGCAGCTTGCCCCATTCCCAGCTGGAGGGGTCCCGCGCCATTTTGGTGGTGATCTCCTTGCGACCTTCGACGAGGGCCTCGCGCAGGATGTCGTCGCGGCTTTCCTTCTGCTGGGTCTCCAGGTCGTCCCACCAACTGCTGTTCGGCTGCATGATCAGCGTCCGCATCACCTCGAACCACCGCGACCCGCCCTCCGGCCAGGTGCCCTTGGGCAACTGGTCCTGGAAGGTGAACGCGAGCAGGTTGCGCCAGACGATGTTGAAGTACGCCGCCGGCGCCGAGTCCGCGGGCTGGGTGAAGTCCCAGTTGCGCAAGGTGTCCTGGCCCTGGCGGTCGAACTCGTCGTCGATGGCGATCTGCAGCAGGTACGGGACGAGGATCTCGGCGATCCGGTTCTTCGTGTCCAACTGGATCGCGGCCATCGAGTTCACGTCCAGCTTGCCCGCCGCGCGGATCCGGTCGAGGATCTGCTGCGACCGGTAGCCGTAGTCCCAGTCGTTGGTCAACTGGTACTGGTAGGTCTTCGGCACGACCGCCTGGTTCGCGGTCACGATGATGCCGTCCTCGGGATCGGTCTCGGTCGGCATCGCCGCGAACGGGATGAACCCCTTCCACCGGTACTGCGGGTCCCAGCCCGGCACCGGCCAGTCGCCGTTGCCGACGTTGCGGATCGGCACCCGCCCGGGAGCCTGATAGCCGATGTGGCCGTCGCGGTCGGCGTAGACGAGGTTCTGCGAGGGAGCCTCGAACAGCGACGCCGCGTTGCGGAACGACTGCCAGTCCTGGGCCCGGTTCATCGCGAACAGGGCGTCCGCGGTCCGGCCGGGGGTCAGCGCCGTCCACTGGATGGCGATGCCGTACGCCTCGGGGTTCTTCAGCCGCTGCGCCGCGAGCTCGCCGGCCTCCCGCTGGTCGTCTCCGACGTCGGAGATGATCGGCCCATGCCGGGACTCCCGGACGGTGATCGTCACCTCCTCGTCCTGGCCGGCGACCTTGAACTTCTCCTCCCGGGTGATCAGCGGCTGGACCCGGTTGTTGTAGATGACGCCATCGCCGCTGAACTTCTCCAGGTACAGGTCGGTCACGTCCGGGTCGAGGTTGGTGAAGCCCCAGGAGATCGCGTTGTTGTGGCCGATGACCACGCCCGGCAGGCCCGAGAAGCTGAACCCGGACACGTCGTACGGGCAACTGACCTTCACCGTGTTGCAGTGCAGGCCGACCTGGGTCCAGATGCCCGGCATGGTCGAGCCCAGGTGCGGGTCGTTGGCGAGCAGCGGCTTGCCGGTGGTGGTGTGCTGGCCGGACACGACCCACGCGTTCGAGCCGATGCCGTCGCCACTGCCGAGCAGCGTGGGCAGTCCCTTCGCCACCTTGTCGACGGTGTCGAGCGACTTGAGCAGTTCCTCCGACAGCATGCCGCGGCGTGCTTCGGTTTCCGCCGGGGCGGCGGTGAACTTCCCGTCGGAGCCGACGGCACCGGTCGACATGATCGGCTCGTTCCGGTCGTACGGGTACTGCGGGTAGAGGCTGGCGACGTTGCGTGCCGGGAACTTCGAGGCCAACTTCGTCCGGGTGATCTCGTCGTCCATGCCGCCCCGGCCGAGATCCCAGGCCATCGCCTTCAGCCAGGCGAGCGAATCAGCCGCGGTCCACGGCTCCGGGTGGTAGTCGGTGCCCTTCAGCGACAGTACGGCGTACTCGAGGCTGAGGCCGGATCCGGAGTGGTTGCTCAGGTACGCGTTGACGCCGCGCGCGTAGTCGTCCAGGTACTGCCGGGTGGCCGGGGTGAGCAGGCCCAGTTCCTTCTCCGCGACCCGGCGCCAACCGAGGGTCCGGACGAACTTGTCCGTCTCCAGCGCCTTCTTGCCGAACAGCTCGGCCAGCCGGCCGGAGGTGACGTGCCGGCGGAAGTCCATCTCGAAGAAGCGGTCCTGGGCGTGCACGTAGCCCTGCGCGGCGAACAGGTCGCTGGGCCGGTCGGCGTAGATCTGCGGGATCCCGTTGGCGTCGCGGACCACCTCGACGTCCGCGTCGAGCCCCGACAACTCCACCGTCCCGTCATACGTCGGGAACGAGTGACGCACGACGAAAACTCCGGTCCCGGCCACCACCAGAAGCAAGGTGGCGAGCACGATTCCGGACACGATGATGACTCGCAGCAGCCGACGCACGGACCAAACTTAGAGAATGCGGACGCGCACCCCAAATGCCGCATCCACAACCCTCACGGATTCTGTACCTTCCGCGTTCACTGGACATGATCACTGAGCTCGAGTTCGTCCCCGTCCCGCCGGCCGACCTGGACCGGATCCGCTGCAATGGCCACGACGACTTCGGCCACCGCGTGATCCCCCGTACTTCGGGCGCCGGGGCGCCGCTGCGCTGCTGCCTGAGGCTGTCCCGCGAGGGCGAGCGGATCGCGCTGATCTCCCACCGGCCGTCATCCCTGGGCGGTCCGTACGCCGAGGTCGGGCCGGTGTTCGTCCATGCCGGCCGGTGTCCGGGGTTCGCCGGTTCCTCCTTCCCGGCCGACTTCCTCGATCGCCAGGCAGTACTGCGGCCGTACGACGCAGCCGGGCAGATGCTGGACGGTGTGCTGGCCGAGCCCGGTGAGAGCGAAGGAGAGCTGAAGCGCCTCTTCGACGACCCCGCGGTGGCGCTGGTGCAGGTGCGGAACGTGATCGCGGGGTGCTGGAACTTCTCCGTGCGGCGCAGAGCGGCCTAGACCGGACGATCGTGGGCCCGAAGTTGGAATACTTCGGGCCTGTGGCGCATTATTAGCAGTCGAGTAGTAGGAGTGCTAGCGGCTTGAAGGGGAATCACGTGCCGACGTACCAGTACCAGTGCACCGAGTGTGGTAACTCGCTCGAGGTCCGCCAGAGCTTCACCGACGACGCCTTGACGGTCTGCCCCGAGTGCGAGGGCACGCTCCGCAAGGTCTTCAACGCGGTCGGCGTCGTCTTCAAGGGCTCCGGCTTCTACCGCACCGACAGCCGCTCGTCCGGCACCAGCACGGTCAGCGCCAAGAGCGAGTCGGCGTCGGCGTCGTCCTCTTCGTCGGACTCCTCGTCGTCGAAGTCGGGATCGTCGTCCTCCGGATCGTCGTCGTCCGGGTCTTCCTCGTCGGGGTCCTCGTCCTCCGGCGGCTCGTCGTCCGGTTCCTCCTCGTCGGGGTCGTCCTCGTCCAGCAGCAACACCAGCGCGGCCTGAACTTTCTCTGATTTTCCCTGTGGACAACGGGAAAACGGCGGTCGAAGGCTCGTACTTTCCCTGGCATGAGCCGAACTGATTCTTTCCTCCGTGACCTGGCCAAGGCCGCCCGTTGGCACCGCCGACTGCTGGCGGGGCTGTCCGCAGCCGCTGCCGTCTACTGCGCGCTGGCCGCACTTTCCCCTCCCCCGGCACCCACAGTCGCTGTTCTCGCCGCCGCCCGGGATCTCCCAGGCGGCTCGGCCCCTGCCGACGCCGACCTCCGAACTTTGCAACTCCCTGCGCCAGTCGTGCCCACCGGCGTCTTACGCCCGGGCACCGACGTCACCAAGCGCGTCCTGGCCGGCCCTGTGCGCTCCGGCGAGCCCCTCACCGACGCCCGCTTCCTCACCCCCACCGCACTCCCCACCGGTCAACTCGCCTATCCCGTACGCCTGGACGACCCCGATCTCGCCACTCTTCTCCAAGTCGGCGACCGGATAGACCTCTACGCCGCCACCAGCACCACATCCGCTTCCGCGATCCCACTCGCCCGCGCCGCGCCAGTCCTCGCGCTGCCCACGCCGCGTGCTTCCAGTTCCACGGGCGCTCTGATCGTCATCGCCGCCGATCGCGAAACCATCACCCGCATCGCCCAGGCCACCGCGAACTCCCGTCTGACCATCGCCGTGACCCACGACACCAGCTGATCACGTATCGGACACGTCCGATGGCGATCGGTGATGGGTCGGCGCGGTTGCTCGCGATCCGACGGCCCAGGTCCTACGTTTGCGGGTACACCAGCCGAGGGTCCGCCGGGCCCCGCATCGTGGAGGCAGCGGAATGCTCAAGGGCTTCAAAGAGTTCATCATGCGTGGCAACGTCGTCGACCTCGCGGTCGCCGTCGTCATCGGCGCCGCCTTCGGCAGGATCGTCTCGGCGATCGTCGACGGCCTGATCAATCCCCTGGTGGCAGCGATCTTCGGCGAGCCAGACCTCACCGGAGTGGGGAACTTCGAACTCAACAATGCCAAGTTCAGCATCGGGCTGATCCTGCAGGAGACCCTCAACTTCCTGTTCGTCGCGGCCGCGATCTACTTCCTCATCGTGATGCCGCTCAACAAGCTGGCCGAGCGCCGCCAGCGCGGCGTGGAGCCGGAGCCCACGCCGCTGACCACCGAGCAGGAACTGCTGACCGAGATCCGCGACGCCCTGCGCGCACGTCCCTGATCTCACTCACGACTCAACCCGACCGGTTCGATTTCAGCGGAAAGGCCACGCCAGCCGAGCGGCCGCAGTACAGGCGGTGGATTCCTCGACGATGGCCCGTCAGCCCACCAGGGCGAGGTTCACTGGTGGTGCGGCGGGACCTCGCGGAGGATTCGTTCGTCGTCGTCGCCGTCGGAGCCGTTCTCGCCCCAGCTGCGGGGATCGTCGTCGCGGGTCTGTTCGGGCAGCACCGGCTCGTCGTCTTCGTACGGGCTCGTCATGCTGCCAAGGTTACGCGAGGCCGCTGATCAGTCCTGGCCCGGAATCCGAGGCAGGTTCTGCTGCTTGCCTTCCAACTGTCCCTGCGCTTGACCGTTCGGCAACTGCTGAGGCGCCAAAGCAGGCTCCACCAGTGGCGCGATGCCCGGCTCGCTCTGCCAACGATCGCCATGGAGACACCAAGCGGTCAGCACCGAGAGAGTCGGCACCGCAAGACCCGCAAGCCGCAGCGGTTCGGCACTCTGGAAGCCGAACGTGATCGTCCAGTTGACCGGTTCGGGATAGAACTCCTGCACAGAGTTGAAGTAGAAGCTCAGCCACCCGCGACCCGGCAGGTGGCACATCAACCGGTAGTTCGTCGCGATCAGCGGCACCTCCTGCAGATCGCGCCAGAGCAACTGGATGTCACGACGGGCCGCCGCCTTCCGGCTCGCGTTGACCGCCGCGTTCGCCGCCATCATCCCCAGGACGAGCGTCGGCTTACCGATGAACAAGCCGCTGGTGTGGGTGTAGCGACCACTCCCGCCGTACAGCCGGGAGTAGTGCGCCGAGGTCTGCAGGTACGCCGTTTCCCCTTGTTCCAGGACGACTCCGTACAAGGTGAGTGGTTGCGGAGAGTTGCCGCCGAGCAGCCAGCGGGCCCAGTCCTGCCCGAGCTGCCACTCTTCACGTTCCCGGCGGGCCGTTTCGGCCGCGTCCTTCTTCTTGCCCACGTCCGTCCTCTCTCCGATCGCCTCAGATCATCCCATTTCCGCGGTCCGAACAGCCCGCCCGCGTTACAGCTCTGCCACTTTTGGCACTCGATCCGGCTCGTGACCAGATAGACGCCGCGCCGTGACAGTTCTGCCACGACCAGTGAGATCTCTCTCGACCATGATGGGTCTCTGCCCAACCCGGAAGGACCGAGTCGTGAGTGCATCAAGGACACGGGGCCTCATCGGAGCGACGACCGTCGTAGTGGTTCTCGGACTCACCGCCGCCTGCGGTAACGAGGACTCCAGCGGCGTCGGCGCCCAGCCCACAGGTACGCCGACCACCCCCGGCGCCCCACCTACCCTGCCCACCGCAAACCCCAGCGGTACGCCCAGCATGGACTGCCCCGAGACCATCGCCGCGGTGCGCGCGTCGGTGGACAAAGCCGTCTGGGGCAAGGGAGCAGCGAAATCCCTGTTCCAGCCCGTCGGCGTCACGATCTGCCAGTACGACGCCCAGGCGACCGGCCAGGCGTACGCCACCGTCATCACCAAGCGCACCGCCAAGCAGTCCACCGAGCTCTTCGCCCTGGTGAACAGCGCGAAGCCGGCGGCCGCCAAGCCGCAGTTCTGTACTGACGAGCTCGGCCCGACGTACGTCCTGCGGTTCACCGACAACGAACGCGGCGTGCTCTCGTACACGGTCGAATCATTCGGCTGCCGCCGACTCGTGGCGACCTCCTTCGAGGGACAAGGCAAGCCCGGCGACCTCGCTTCGCCACGACATGCCACTCCCGAGCTCCTGAAATCGCTCGGCCTGCGCTGACCCTGCCCCGGACGCGCCCCCCGAAGCCGTCCGGGCCGGGGTCATTCCGCCTGCCTTGCGGGTCACCTCCGGAATCGACCCGCAAGGTGGGTGGCAGGCCTTGCCAGTACTGCGTTCTGGCCGCACCCTGACGGCACGTCGCCGTACCGGGAGGGCTGCATGCGGCTTGCTCGACTAGTAGTTGCGCTGCTGCTCGTCTGGGTGTCGGCTGCTTGCTCAGGCCCGGCCGAGAGTTCTCAAGCCGCGTGCACGAGTGCGCCCGGTTTCACCTGTACGACGCTCCGCGTGCCCCTCGACCATCGCCAGCCAACAGGGGCGACGCTCGAACTCGCGGTGGCTGCGGCAGATAACGTCGACGCACCTCGCGGCGTGCTCCTGATGCTCACGGGCGGCCCGGGCCAACCAGGTGTGCCCTTGCTCTCGCGGATCCGGAACTACCTGGATCCGGCGGTGCTGCGGGAGTACCGGCTTGTCATGTTCGACCAGCGCGGTACGGGGTCAGCCGGCATCAACTGTGTGGAGCTACAGACGGCTGTCGGTGGTTCCGACTTCCTGAGCCCACCGGCGGCCGCAGTACAGGCTTGTGCTCGGAAGTTGGGCTCTGCTCGGGACTTCTACGGAACACCTGACACTGTTGAGGACATAGAGCTCTTGCGTCGCTCCTTGAAGCAGGAGCGCCTCACGCTGAACGGAACGTCGTACGGGAGCTTCACGGCAGCGCAGTACGGGTTGAAGTATCCGGACCGTGTGCGCTCGCTAGTACTCGACTCTGTGGTGCCGCATGGCGGTATAGATCCGTTCGGCGTCGACCTCATGGCCGCAACCGGCAAGATCCTGGCTGCAAGCTGCCGCCAAGACCCAGCCTGTACTACGGACCCGGTGGCTGACCTGGCCTGGCTGGTGCGGCATGGCGAGTTCGACCCGACCAACCTGCTCGAGACGCTCTCGATCCTGAGCCTCAACTCGGTGAATCCGTCCTTCGAGGGCATCCCCAAGGTGCTCGCGGACGCGAGGAACGGCAATACGGCCGCGCTGAAGGAACTCTTCCAACAGGCGACCAGCCGCGACCTCGCCTTCGACGAACTGTCGGCAGGCCTCCACCTGGCGACGCTCTGCTCGGATCTCCGCTTCCCGTGGGGCACCTCCGCGACTCCGGTCGATGCTCGCGCTGCGGCTCTGGACAAGGCAGTACGGCGACTTGAGCCGGCTCAGCTCCATCCATACGACGTCCGGACGGCTCGGAGCCAGTTGATGATCGCCGGGTGTCTGCAGTGGCCGGTGACGCGGGCTTCCACGTACCCGGCGGGCAAGGAACTGCTGCCGCGCACGCTCATCTTGCACGGGAGCAATGACCTGTTCTGTCCGCCGGAGTGGGCTACTTGGGCGCGGGACCACGCCCGCGCGGCGCGGCTGGTCGTAGTACCGGGGAGCGGGCACGGTATTCAGAGCAGCCGGTCGGACTCCACCGGGCGGTACGAGGTCCGAACGTTCTTGCTGGAGTGACGCAGTTCGCTGAGACAAGACTGTGTGTGAATCTCTGCAGCACCCTGGGTGGCCCACTGCGTCTAATAGGTGTGAGGTGTTGTACGCCCAGCTTGGGAGTGGCGAGTGGAGTTCGAGGAGTACGCGTCCGCGCGCGGGCAGGAACTGGTGCGTCTCGGGTTCACCATCTCCGGCGACTACCAGCGGGCGGAGGATCTGGCCCAGATCGCGCTGATGCAGGCGTTCCGGTCCTGGCGGAAGGTGCAGCGGGCTGACGACCCGCATCACTACGTTCGCCGGATCCTGATCAATTCCTACCTGTCGATGACGCGCCGGAAGTCTTTCACCGAGGCCCCGGCGGCCGACCTCGACACCGAGAGCACGGTGCCGGATCCCGCCGCGGACATCGTGAACTCCGACGACCTCTGGCGAGCCCTCGCCACGTTGTCGGCCCGCGAGAGGGTCGTCCTGGTACTGCGCTACTACCAGGACCTGGACGACCGGACGATCGCCGACCTGCTCGGCATCAAACCGTCCTCCGTGCGGGCGACGGCCAGCAGAGCCCTCGCCGCGCTCCGGAAGACGAGGCAGTCCCACCGTGTTGATGAGAGGTTGTCGTGAGCAAGACAGAGCTTGAGGAAGACCTGCGCGCCACCTTCGAGCGCGCCGCTGCTTCCGTCCCCCTGGCCCCCGACCTAGCCGACCGGGCGACCAGCGGCGCCCGGAAAGCCCAGCGCCGTACGTGGATCGTCTCGGGAGCCGCCGCCGCTGCGGTCGCCGCGATCGCCACCGTCGGCTTCAGCCTGAACGGGCCCGCACCATCCTCGCCGACGCCGGCTGCCGGCAACCCGACCACATCCGCGACCGTGTCACCATCTGCACCTGTCCTCTCGGCACAGACCGTCGCGGGCACCTGGCGCCCGGTCCAGATGAGGGGCTTCGCCACCCTCAAGGCGGCTCGCCCGGTTGAACCGAACATCACGTTCAGGGCTGACGGCACCTGGCGCGGATCCGATGGTTGCAACGGGATCGGCGGCGCCTTCACCGTCGGGCAGCGCGGGGAGTTCAGCGCTACCTCCGGCCCTCAGCACATGGTCGGCTGCGACAACGTCCCACACACTGAGATCCTGCAGACGGCCAAGCGGATCACCATCGATCAGACGGCGCTGCGGTTCTTCGGCCCCGACGGGCGTGAAGTTGCGAGATACGCTCGCACACGGTAGTCAAATTTGCTTGCGTACGGTGATCGGCTATTGACTATGAGCAGTCCCTGACCGGACGATTCACGGAGGCCGTCCACCGATTGGGGAGCTTAGTGCGACTCTCAGCTACCGTTCCGCTGCTCGCCCTTTGCTCAGTGTCACTGGCCGCGGTGTCGCTCTCGGCGCTGCCGTCGACCGCAGTACCGGGCTCCGTCGCTGCGCCCGCTGCGTCCACTGCGCCCGCCGTCTGCAACCACGCGGATCCGAGGGCCACCTCGACCAACTCCACGCGTCTGTCTCAGCCGACTAGCGCAAAAGATCCACGCCCGCTCGGCCAAGCACTCGGCGAGGGAATCACCGCCGCCGTGAACTCGATCGAGCCACTCGACGCCACCGGTAGGCCCACTTCCGGGCTGCCGTTCGGGCTGAGCCAGGGCGTCGTCGGCGTACTCGGGTCACCCACGACGGGGTACAAGGTCGTCGTCGACGACTCGGTGGTGGACGAGAAGAGGTACCAGGCCGCGGTCGCGAAGAACGTGCCGGCCGCGGGGATGAAGATGCTCGCCGTCGAGCGCAGTTGCCGCTCCGCGCGCTCCATCGCCGCCGCCTGGAACGAGATCGGCGCCCGGTCCTGGACCGACGCAGCCAAGACCACTTACACGGCCGACCTGGACCCGGCCTCGGAGGACATCGTCGTCGAGTACGACAAGGCCACCACCTCGGCCGCCTCGCTCGCCGCCCTCCAGTCCATGGAGGGCGTCCGCGCCGTGGCAGGTGGCGCCGCGAGGTTGAGCCGCATGAGCGACACCGCGACCGGCGGCCACTGGGGTGGTGCCCGCATCACCTCCGCCACCAAGAACTGCACAGCAGGCTTCTCCGTCATCCGGTTGTCGGACGGCCGCCGCGGCTCCGTCACCGCCGGCCACTGCGGCGGCGTCGGTACGATCTGGCGCTCCGGCACCAACTACTACGGCGCCGTCACCGGCCGGACGAACTACCCGGAGTACGACCAGGCCATGATCACCGGCAGCTCCTACGGCGGGAAGATCTGGACCGACGGCGCCGGCGACTCGGTCGACACCCGCACCGTCAAGGGCGGCGGCGACCCCGCCATCGGCGCCTCCGTCTGCCAGTCCGGCTCCTTCAGCCTCTCCCTGTGCGGCCTCACCGTCCAATCCCTCAGCGCCAAGTACTGCGACACCGACGGCTGCACCACCTACGTAATCCGCGCCACCCGAGGCGGCGCCATAGCCATCATCGGCGGCGACTCCGGCGGCCCCCTCTACTCCCGCCCCACCTCCACCACCGCCACCATCCGAGGCATGACCTTCGCCGGCTCGGGCTGCTCCGCCTCCCGCTGCACCACCCTCTACGCCGAACGCTACAAATCCATAGCCGGCCACCTAGGCGTAGGCGCCATCACCGGCTGATCCAAACCCCCAGGGCCGACTCTGCCTGAGCACTTCCACCCACCCACCCCCAGCGTCCTCGCTACCCGGTAGGCGCCGGGCCCTCCATCCCCCAGGGCTGGTTCCATCCCCGCACATCCACCCGCCCGCCCCCAGCGTGCTCGAACACCGGTAGGAGCCGCGCCACCCAACCCCGAGGCTGGTTCCGTCCACCGCACGTTGCCCGGCCGCCTTCAGCGTGCTCGCCACGCCAGCAGGCACCGCGCGACTCCGCCCCAGGGCTGGTCCATCCTCCGCACCTACCTCGCCCACCTTTAGCGTGCTCGCAACCATCAGCCGAGCTCGTCGCCACCCCGCCCTTGCCGCGGCGTCACATCACCCCAACCTCGTGCTGCCGTCTAACAGGCGAGCCACTCCCCCACCCTCCCATCGGCCGCGTCGCCCACCGCGAGAGCCGACCCGCTCCCCCCATGCCCTAACTCTGTGACGCCCCTCGACCGCCTTCCGCTAGGCTGTCCCTCGGCCCACAAGCCGGGCCACATCGTGCGCCCCCGTAGCTCAGGGGATAGAGCGTCGGTTTCCTAAACCGTGCGTCGCAGGTTCGAATCCTGCCGGGGGCACCAGCCCGATACC